>CBHEUU010000721.1:0-2749 GCA_965990355.1 uncultured Chitinophagaceae bacterium | reverse complement strand
ATCGGGTTCTTCTCCGGCTCCCCTGTTTTGTATGTGGGTATGGTTACTTTTTCAACCCAGGCCTTTACACTCATAAAATATTAATTTATCGGTTGCAACTTGATCATCGATGCGTCTTCTACGGGCACATCAATCATAAACGTCTCCTGTCCTTTTCTGATATGACCTATTTCTTTACCCGTTAAAAAATCCCGCATGATATATTCAACATCATTTCTCCAGCCAAGCTTCGACCGTTGAAAGGTTTCTTTGAAAGGTTGGTTTTTATCGAAATTAAAAACAGCAATAAGCAAGGTATCTCCGGGAAGATAAAAGCTGAGCTGCTGATCCTGTTTATTACCAACAGGAAAACGAATTGGCGTGAATGTCTTCGGGTGACTGAAAAATTCACAGGTAGAAGGATTATCCAGGAAGATTTTTGCCCGGCCCGCCGCCTCTTTATTGCGGTAGTCCGTTCCATCGCCAAAGACGCTGCCCAATGTGATCATGGACAGTATCCTCACTCTGACGTCCTTCTCAGAAAGATCTTTATTTTTTTGAAAGTTTTTCATCACTACCACATCCATATTCGTATAGGGCCATAAATTCCCTTGCGTCCACCAGAAATGTGTCGCGCTGATCATAGAGGCACAAGTGCTGCCATAGTGCGGAAACCCGGGGATATCGTTTCGTAAATGCGAATACACATCAGTGGAGAGAAACCGTGTGTGGGCATACTGATGAGGAAATAAGGGAGAGATAGCCTGCGTGATAAATACATCGGGACCCATGATCGAATCTACCAAATGCTTCAGCATTTTCATACCGTAGTTATACGCCTGGATGCCTGTTCTTACAGATGGATCATATCTCCTCGTTGATTCTAGTGCTCCGGCCGACAGAAAATCTATTTTTATGAATTTCGCATCAATCGCTTTTGCCTTTTGCAATTGCCCGATGATAAAATCCCTTGTATAAGGATGAGTAGGATCTATAGGAAATGCGCCCCATTCCCCATCCTTGTAAGGAACATAACCGCCCTTTTCATCCAGCAGGATCACATCACGCAATGGATGTTCTGTATTGGTGAGTTTTGATTCATTGATATTATTCTTCCAGGTCCATAAGGCAAATGGTATAAAATAAAATCCCATTTGCTGGCCTTTTTTTTTCCCGTAACGACCTACAGACTTCAGCACTTCTGTGGTGTATATACCCTGATCATATGAATCAATGCTCAAGACAGGCTGAGTGTATTTATTGAAATTTGGCAGCGACTGAATGAAATCAGATACTTTGGCTACATCTGCAGGCATCATCACTTTTTCATAACCCAATACCCCTTCCACCCCAAAACTGTTCCAATAAAACGGTGCGCTCTTTTTCCATTCGAGATAGCCGGAAACCTTTTTTACCGCATTCCCAAAACCTGACAAATCATTACGGAAGTCCGTTGAAGCCGACAGATAGATCAATGGAGAAAAAACCGATTCTCCTTTTTGTGTACCATGTGGCACATAATCATGTGTACCATCTTTACCTCCATAAGAATCCGGCAGGGATGGATTATCTTTTGTGGCAACGCCTCCATATACAATTAACGAGTCGATCTTATTAGCTACATTACCTGAACTATAACGGATACCCGTTTTCCAGAAATCGTGCACCATGCTGCCTATTGCAAAACCAGTTCCTGTTTTTTGATCATAGGCTGAAGCCAGTTCATAACTGATACCATCCACTCCTTTCTGATCAGCTGGCCAATGGCGGGAAATAACATCTACCCAGTTATCATTGTCAAACGGATAATCAGTGAGCAGTGCATCCGAACCTGGTATGGATAAACTGCCCTTCTCTCCTGGTAAAACCGTAAACGGTGAAAAATCCCTTGTTTCAACCGGTTTTGTTTTATCATTTGTGATTGCCTCCGCACCAAGCAAAACGAAAGGTTGCCTTTCATATACGGTGATATATTGTATCAGCCGGAGTTGCTTACCCTGCCCATCATGCCTGAGATTAATGCAAATCCCTTTGCCAAACGGATCATTTATTTCATCCGTTGTAAAGCTATGTTGTGAAAAAGATGAGGAATTGAATAGCCCGTCTTTGGTGTCGCGGACATAAGCTGTCGCATTTTCAAATTGCACACCGGAAGCAAACCGGAAGTTCACTTTGCCATTGTTCAGGTTAACTATCACTTTCAGCAAAGGATTGCTGACCACAAGGCTATCGCCGGCCACCACCTGCTGCTGTGCCCTGACTGATGAAGACAGGGCACACATAAAAAACAATAAGATCAGACACCATTCAGATTGTCTCATATCTTCTCTAGCTATTTTCACTTTCGAGTTTATCATTGTGAATCCCTATTATCAGAATCCCGGATTCTGATCGCTTGGCTTTAATGACCTGTTCAATTCAAATTCCCTGGAAGAAATCGGGAATAACAGGTTTTTATCAGAAATATAAGGCGTGGCATCCGGGTTATATGCTTTTGTCTGCGAGATCAGCTTGCCGGTTCTTTTCAGATCGCACCAACGCCATCCTTCAAATCCGAGTTCGCGCATTCTTTCTTTCAACAATTCATCCCGCAATTCTGTCTGCGAAGGCGTGTGACCAAGCACTGTTTCCCAATTCGCCAGTTTCGCTCTCGTCCTGATCTTATTCAGGTTAGTCAGTGCTTCTGTTGTTTCATTCAGTTCATTCACGGCTTCTGCATACATCAGGATAGCATCTGCATAGCGGAGGTAATACAGGTTGCGGGAAGACA
>CBHEUU010000720.1:0-2751 GCA_965990355.1 uncultured Chitinophagaceae bacterium | reverse complement strand
AAGGCGGAATGACGGCTCAATATGGAGGCAGGCTGTCTTCTATCCTGGATATAAAAATGAATGATGGCAATAACCAGGATTATAATGTAAGCGGTGGTATCGGGCTGATTTCAGCAAAGCTGAATGTGGAAGGACCGATTCAGAAAGACCGGTCTTCTTTTCTCGTTACCGGCCGGCGCACTTATGCGGATGTATTTTTAAAATTATCCGGTGATTCTTCCATTAATAACAACTCGCTTTATTTTTATGATCTCAATGCAAAGCTCAATTACACCCTTGGCAGTAAAGACCGTCTTTACCTGTCTGGTTATTTTGGAAAGGATAAGTTGGGCGTAGGAGACCTGTTTAGCATGTCGTGGGGCAATACTACAGGAACACTCCGGTGGAACCATATTTTTAACCGGAAGCTCTTTTCTAATACCTCTCTTATTTTCAGCAATTACGATTACAATATTTCAGTACGTTTCGGTGCTACCGAATTTGATATGTTTTCACAGATACGCGACTGGAATCTGAAGCAGGAATTTCAATGGTATCTTAATAACCGGAACAATATCCGTTTTGGCTTCAATACTATCAAGCATACCATTCGCCCGGGAGAAATTACCTCCTCCGAAAAATCGAACATAAATGCCGAGACCTTGCAAAAAAGGTATTCATGGGAAAATGCGGTTTATGCATCTAATACCTGGAAGGCGTCTGATAAGATCAGCCTTACCTATGGATTAGTATCGTGGGAGAAGGTGATTTTTATAACGTTGATAAAGACGGTAACGTAATTGATACGATGCATTACGGGAAAGGGGATATTGTAAAGACCTATTTCAATCTTGAACCGCGATTGGCAGTAAGTTATCAATTCAATAAATCGGCTTCGGTAAAAGCATCCTATGTACGCAACACGCAGAACCTGCACCTGATCTCCAATTCAACTACTGCAACTCCTACAGACAGGTGGGTAGCCAGTACCAATATTATCAAACCGGAAATATCTGACCAGGTTGCTCTTGGATATTACAGGAACCTGTGGAACAACCGGTATGAGCTGGTAGTGGAAGCCTATTATAAAACAATGCAGAACCAGGTGGACTATCGTGATGGTGCTGATGTATTCAGCAACTCGAACGCTATAGAGTCGGAGTTGCTGTTTGGCAAGGGAAGGGCTTATGGTATCGAGTGGCAATTAAAAAAGAAAGCGGGCAGGTTTTCCGGCTGGATAAGCTATACGCTTTCAAAAACAGAACGTAAGATTAACGGCATCAACAACAATAAATGGTACAACGCCAGGCAGGACAGGACCCATGATATTGCTATTGTGGGAACTTATCAGTTAAATAAGAAATGGACATTTTCAGCAAATTGGATTTATTACACAGGTGATGCCGTTACTTTTCCTGTTGGTAAGTACAAGATTGACGACCAGGTTGTGTTTTATTATACCGAGCGGAATGGCCGGCGTATGCCCAATTATCACCGGCTCGATCTTGGCGCCACCTGTTTGCTGAAACAAAAGAAACGTTTCTCTTCTGAGCTTACTATCAGCCTTTACAATGCCTATGCAAGACAAAATGCATTCACTATCCAATTCCGGGAAGGAAAAGATGATCCCTCAAAAACGGAAGCGGTTAAAACATCTTTGTTCTCCATCATTCCATCTGTCTCTTACAACTTTAAATTCTAAAACCGATGCGATATCTGCTAATTATTATTTCTCTTGTTAGTTGTGTACTTGTCTCTTGTGAAAAGGTAATAGATGTTCATCTGGGCAGTACAGAAAAAAAATATGTTATTGAAGGCTCTATCACCGACCAGGCGGGGCAGTGCCAGGTAATGATCACGCAAACTAAAAATTTTGATGAGAACAATACGTTCCCTCCTGTTAGCGGAGCTATTGTTAGTATTACAGACAATAGTACAGGAGTCACTACTTCACTTAATGAAGCTTCACCCGGTACGTATACGCATGAATCGCTTGTGGCTGTAAGTGGTAAAACGTATACGCTCAAGGTAAGTATTAACGGGGAAACGTTTACAGCTTCTTCCACTATTCCACCGTTGGTTAACATGGATACTATTTATACAACTCTCGATTCCTGGTTTGATGGCGAAGACATCATACTGGCAAATATTGAATACCAGGACCCTGCCGGTATAGACAATAATTACAGGTTTATCCGTTACAAGAATGGAGTAAAAACTAAAGCGATATTTACTAATGCGGATGACCTGACTGACGGACGTTATACTACTACCAAACTTTTTGTTGGCGACAACGATGAGGAAGAAGACAAGCTGGTAAGCGGCGATATAGTGAAGATAGAGATGTTGTGTATTGATGAAGCAGTTTATAAATACTGGTATAGCATGGAGCAAAGCTCTACAGGAGAAACAGAATCTGCCACACCCGCCAACCCTGTTACTAATATTTCAGGTGGTGCACTGGGTTATTTCAGTGCACATACTTATCAAACCAAAACAATGACAGTGCCTTAACGGATAATATTTATTATTTATTAATCTGCGCATTCAAATCTCTTCTGATGTCAACAGACATTAAACCAATTATTTAACCAAATAATAAATCTCACTTTTTATTTTTCTTTTTGATACGTGTTAAAATCTGCTAAGTAGTAGTTAAACCGCGTCTATTCTTTTTACTATTCATTGAATAAGTTTGGAAAAAGAAAGTCGCCCGTCAAAAAGAATGATGATATCTTAAGCTCCTGAAGATACTACAGGGGAACGACACCT
>CBHEUU010000719.1:0-2758 GCA_965990355.1 uncultured Chitinophagaceae bacterium | reverse complement strand
TTCCAGTAATAAGTTTTATTGGATTGAAGTGAAATGCCTTTGTATCCTATTTGCACCGATTCACCGGAACTGACCTTTCCTGAATCCCATACATCTGCTTTATTTTCCTTCAAAGACCTTTCGCTACTGCTAATCCATATCTGATAGGCAGTTTGCTCTACCCCACGCAATTTGCTTTGCAATTGCCAGTTAAATCGTGGTTGTTTATTGTCAATGGCTACCGGGTTGCTCTGTCCTTCACATAGCAAATGACTTACCGTAACCTGTGCCTGCAAACCAGTAAAAGCGGTCAGCAGAAGTGATAGAGTGATGAATATATTTATGGCAGGTTTCATTTCCCTGAAAAGTTAAAGTAAAGAGTTAAGGTTTTATAGCGCGAAGGATCTTTTTCATAATCATAAAATATATTTTTCATTCCCATTGGCCCGGTGGTTTCAGCGCGCTGGGTTTTTGTGCCGATACCAGGGATTCCCTGCATAAACGAAATGTCGCCTGAAGGAAAATTAAGCTGGTAATTATGCCAGGGATCATCTTTGAATGAAGGAGTGAAAAGGCGGAAGTACAGATCTTCCTTATCAGTAGCAACCGTGAATGAATTGCCTGCACTGTTAAACCTGCACCAATACATATTGGCATGATATCCCTTGAACTCCGGGTATAACCATGGAGCTTCACCAGTTTCTGTATTATTGTACGTTTTATTCCATACTCCAAGTTGATTTCCCTTCAAGCGGTTTTTCCAAACGCGGTAAGGCCCCATACCCATATATTCAATACTTTTTAATTCCTTTTCGGGGAAAGAAAAATTGACACCCGCCATGCTGGTAAAATATTCAGCAGGGAAATAATTCAGCTCCATTTTTATCCAGCCTGAATGATAAAAAGTCCATTGCAGGGTATTATAATGATCTTTCCGGTTAAAAGCCGATTCAATAATAAGCGCATCCTTTTCCCTCCGGTAACTAAAGCTTCCGAAATTATTGATGCCTTCCTGCAAAACCGGTCCATTATTAAAAGGGATAATACCATTGGAATTTCTGACCTGCGCTATTAAACCAGTACGTTGATGAATAGAAACTTCAGTATTGCCGATTGAAATAATATACAGGGAGTCTTTTTCATTTAACCTGGTTGATTCTGCTCCTGTTTGGCGTATCATTTTCGCTGCTACAGCTTCAGGGCTTACAATAGGAAAACTCCAGGTAAATATTTCTTTTTTATCTACCCCAAATGCAGTGAGATAAAGAACATCGTACTCCTTCCAGTCAGCCGGCAATTGCAATGTCAGGTAACCTTTCTCCAACGGTTTGATGGAAGGAGGCACCATCTTCCCTGTTTTCTGCCGGGCGGATTGTAATTTTTTCAGCGACCAGCTGAACTGACATTGAGCGATATTAGTAAAATGAAAACGGTTCTCAATTTCCAATTGACCATTAAAGGAAGCCGTGATCTCTTTAGGAAAAACATACACCGGGCTCCAGATCTCTTTGATTGCATAATAACTTCCTTCTTTCTGGTGATAAGGACCTACAATACCATCTGCACCACGATTACCATCTGTATCAATCGAATCATTCTTATCACGGCGTACCACACCCTGATCGGCAAAATCCCAAAGAAAGCCTCCGGCGGATAATGGCCTCCGCCACATTGATTCCCAGTAATCTTCCAGCCCGGCACCGTGCCCGCCATCATACATGCCATGCAGAAATTCGGTGGGCATTACGATCTCATGTCCATGATCATAATTACCGATACCATAATTATATTCCCGGTAATGTTGCGTTTCAATGCCATTGAATAACTGCCAGGGATGCACCACAGGTCTTTGCTGCATATCCAGCTCAGTAAATAAATGGTCCAATTCAACATTATGACCACCTTCATTCCCATTGGCCCAGAAAATAATGGAAGGATGATTTTGATCATGTTCGATCATTTCCTTTAACAGTTTGCTTCCTGTAGGCGTATCATAATTTCCATGCCAGCCAGCAAGTTCATCCATTACAAATAAACCGAGCGAATCACAAACATCCAGGAAATGATCATCCGGTGGATAATGCGCCATCCTCACGGCATTCATGTTCATATCTTTCATCAGCCATACATCTTCGATACTTACCTGTTTACTGGTGGTGCGTCCACTGGTAGGCCAGAAGGAATGACGGTTCACGCCTTTCATTTTTACTTTGACCCCGTTGATATAAATTCCATCTCTTTGCTTTAATTCAACCGTGCGGAAACCAAACCGCTGGCGAATCGTATGTAATACTTTCCCTTTGGAGAGCAGGTTTAATTCCACCATGTATAAATCAGGGAACTCGGGTGACCAGGCTTTCACATCGTTCAGGCGTTGCTGCAATTGCACAGCAGTATCAGCAGCATTTATCTTTGATGAAAAAACAATGCCCGCCGGTTTTCCATTCAATGAATAGATCCTGGCAGTTACCTGGTCAGCATTTTGCTGTTGTAAAAAAATCTTTGCTGTAAACTGGCCGTTTGCTTTTGCATCTATGGTCATTCTCCTGATATGCTGTTGCGGTAAAGCTTCGAGGTAAACCGGCCGGAAGATCCCTCCGAATATCCAGAAATCAGCCTTGCGTTCTGCTTCATTCACCGATTTATTGGAAGAATGTTTGGCCACCGTTACTTCCAGCAGGTTTTCTTCTCCGAATTTCAGCAAGCGGGTGATATCATATTTGAATGCATAAAAAGCTCCCTGGTGGATTTCACCGGCTGATTGCCCATTGATCTTTAC
>CBHEUU010000718.1:0-2762 GCA_965990355.1 uncultured Chitinophagaceae bacterium | reverse complement strand
TTAACGCCCAACCCTCCAGCTATTTCATAGCCCATGCAGGAGTAGCCGTATTCAAGATGAAAGCCTTTGCTGTCGCGGGTCTTCCATAATTTATGCAGATCGCCGGGGAGACTGCCGGCAGCACAGAGCACCACATCTTTGGGAGATGAAAACGAGTTGACAGCGCCGATGATGGCTCCCTGTGTGGGAAGGGTGAGCGTATTCCTGCTGTATATTTTATCGACAGTTCTGTTCCATTCAGCATTGGCTTTTTTAGCAGCTGCGGTATACATCACCGGAGCTTTGTAGTTGTTTAAAAGTTTGTCCAATTCAGTAATACTTTCTCTTGCATCGCCAATTAAAGGAAGTGCTGATTGCTTGAACGCATCTATACCTGCCACATTGATATTAACAAACTGAACGGCGGGATTAAGAAAACCTCCCTGGGATATAGTAGTGAAATCGCTATACCGCGTGCCAATGCCAATTACTACATCTGCATTTTTACAGGCTTCAATTGCGCCGGGCGTTCCTGTTACGCCTGCTGCTCCGAGATTTTGTGGTTCATTAAAGGCCAGACTGCCTTTACCTGCATAGGTTTCCACTACAGGTATGCCTGTTCTGTTGACGAGTTTTTTTAATTCGCGGCAGGCATCACTATAGATCACACCGCCACCAGCGATGATTACCGGACGTTTGGCCCGGCTGATAATACCGGCTGCTTTTTGCAGGACCTTTTTATCAGCTCTTATTCTTGGTATGCTCCATATTCTTTTCTTAAAAAAAGAGAGAGGAAAATCAAATGCTTCAGCCTGCACATCCTGTGGAAGTGAAATGGTGACAGCGCCGGTTTCAGCCGGACAGGTAAGTATCCGCATAGCCTGCATCAAGGCAGGGATAATTTGTTCAGGACGATTAATGCGGTCCCAGTATTTTGATACAGGTTTGAAGCAGTCATTTACCGAAACATCTTTTGAATAATTGTATTCCAGCTGTTGCAATACAGGATCCACATTCCGGCCCGCAAAAATATCACCGGGTAAAAGCAGGACCGGTAAACGGTTGATGGTTGCAGTGGCGGCACCGGTAACCATATTGGTAGCGCCCGGACCGATGGAAGTAGTGCAGGCAAAAGCTCCCAATCTGTTTTTCATCTTCGCATACGCAATAGCCGTATGCACCATTGCCTGTTCATTTCTTGACTGGTAATAAGTAAAATCAGGATACTGAAAAAGTGCCTGACCAATGCCGCCTACGTTGCCGTGACCAAAGATGCCAAAGCATCCGGCGAAGAAAGGTGTTTCAATTCCATCACGTTCTACATACTGGTTACGGAGAAATTCGATAGCGGCCTGTGCCGTTGTCAATCGTTTTGTTTTACCTGGCATGTATAATCTGTTCAATTATGTTGGTAAGGTTCTTTTTCATTTCCTAAAAGCCCACCTCTTTTATCAACAAAAGCCATCAACTCATCATAGTAAGGCATATCATTGGCGCAGCCTGGTTTTTGCACCACCCATGCTCCGCAGGCATTTCCCAAACGACAGGCTTTATACAGGTCCCATCCCTGCAGGTAACCATAAATAAATCCGCTGGCGAATGCATCACCGGCTCCCAGGATATTGAGTATTTCAACAGGGAAGCCAGGCACATCCTGCTTACGCCCATCTTTATAATAAATAGTAGCACCTTTTGCACCACGTTTCACGATCAGTATTTCCGGGCCAGAGTGGATGATCTTTTGAATAGACTCTTCAATATTTCCTTTGATCTCAGGAGCAGAGATCTGCTGGTGTTCAATATTCACCTGGCTGGCGCTTTCAAGTGTGGCAGCCAGTATTTCTTCTTCAGTGCCAATGGCGATCTTTACTTTTGGAAGCACCGCCCGGATCATTAAACCGAAGGAGCGGACATCTTTCCATTGATCAGCCCTGAAATCGATATCCAGTACAATATCCACCTGGTGTTCATTGGCCTGTTCCACTGCATAAAAAACTGCGCTGCGGCTCGGTTCGATATTCAATGCTGTGGCAGATATTTCAAGCATCCTGTATTGATCTATATGGGCAGCAATTACATCATCGATCGAAACCTGGCTGTCGGCAGCATTATCCCGATAGAACACAAGCGGAAACCTGTCCGGTGGTTCAATCCCCAATACAACCGCGCTGGAGCGTGCTGCTTTTATTCGTGCGATCGTATCTGTATTCACTTTTTGCTTTTTCAGAAAAGCAAGGATGAATTCACCGATCTTATCATCGCCTACACCAGTGAGTAATGAAACGCTTGCTCCAAGCCGGCTGGCGCCAACAGCGATATTCAGCGGCGATCCACCTACAAACGCATCAAACCCTTTTATCTCGATAAAATCGGCTCCTATATTCTGAGAATACAGGTCGATGGAAGAGCGGCCGAAAGTGATAAGGTCAAATTTTTTGTTGTCCATTTTATTTCAATTATTCATTGAGGAATTAACCATGGGTATCCGCGGATCAGTTCCTCTCCAGGAACCGAAGATCCAGCTGTGATCAGGGTCGGGTGTATTGGCCAGCGACTGATCACTTCCGGCTAAAAAGTTGAGATAATAACAATGATAGCCATGCGCTGCGGCTACCGGGTGATAACCTTTGGGTACCAGCACGGCATCGTTTGTTCTTACCTGCATCAGCTCATTCAACGATCCATCGCTGGTATATACCTGTTGTATGGCATAACCCTGATCCTTATTTATTTTATAGAAATAAATTTCTTCAATATGGCTAATCTCATGAAGTTCAGGTAAA
>CBHEUU010000717.1:0-2768 GCA_965990355.1 uncultured Chitinophagaceae bacterium | reverse complement strand
AGCTTTTTCTGTATAAGCCATTGCATCATCCGGTCTGTCTGCTTTTGCTTTTTTGGCCAGCAATAAATGAGCAGGGCCAAAAAAAGGATAAAGCCTCACCATCTGGCGCAATTCATTTTCGGAACATTCCCCGATATTCTCTTTCCCTGTAAGGGCATGTGTTAACTGATTAATGGCCTCCTTCATGCTGAGTGATTGTCGTCCAGTAGAAAGGGCAAAGATATGGAAGAACGGGTTTTATTTGCGCTAATTTGCGTTTACCATTCTGAGAAAAGCCTGTTGAAAATATCATCTGTAACACCCCGTATCAACTCATCTCTTAATTGCGATTCGGCTTGTTGTATGGATAGAGAAGCTTTGAAGTCAAAGTTGCGGCTCACATCATACTCTTTTGTTTCGTTGCTCTTGGTATCAAGACGAACGATATGAACGGTAACGGTTAAACGGTTGGTTGCTTCCTGGCCCTGGGAAATACCTGAGGTGCTGAAAGAGTAATTGGTAATAGTGCCATTGATCACCCAATCTGCATTATCATTATTGGTTTGGCTCAATCTTGTTTGGCTCACGATCTTCTGGCGAAGCCTGTCGGAGAGAAGCTGGCTTAATTGTGGATTCACATAGGTAGCCCTGTTTTCGAACTGAGTGATCTTTACTGTTTTGATAGAATCCGGAACAGAGATGTCATTGAATTTATAAACGCTGCAGCTGGTGATATTGATTGAAGTAAACAATACTGCCAGCACAGCCAGCAAGCCGGTTGAACATAAAATACTGATCCTGGTGGACATTTTTTTGGTACGCATACGGTGATGTTCTTTATTCCCGGTTTTATTCGTCAATATCATATTCTTTCAACTTCCTGTATAATGTTCTTTCGCTGATGCCCAGATCAAGCGCAGCATCCTTGCGTTTGCTTTTATGTTTTTTCAGGGCTTTTATGATCAGCTCTTTTTCTTTGTCCATGATGTTCAGGCTTTCTTCCACTTCTTCATGATCATGGATATCATCATGCCCGGTATTGTTGTTGTGCATCAGCACTGGTTGTGCCTGTGCACCTGGCTGAATAGCCGGTTGCTGCATAAAGAACGGTTGCAGGTTTTCATTCGATTTCAATTCTTTCACTTCGTTGAGGAAAGAAGTGTCTTTGGGCGCCATCGAAGGATTTTGCAGCACTTCCAGGAACAATCGCTTGAGCTCTGTTACATCTTTCTTCATATCAAAGAAAAGCTTGTACAGTATCTCACGCTCATTCGCAAAATCCTGGCTATGGCCATTGCTGGAAGCTAGTGCCGGCAGGCGGTTGCTGGAATAAGGCTGTAAAAACCTGCTGAGATCTTTGGCTGTAATATTCTTATCCTGTGAAAGAACTGAGATCTGCTCTGCAATATTCTTCAATTCACGCACATTGCCGGGCCAGGGATAGTTAATTAACAGGTTTTTTGCTTCCTCATCCAGTTGCACAGAACCTGTTTTATATTTATCTGCAAAGTCGGCTGCAAATTTCCGGAACAATAAATGGACGTCTTCTTTGCGGTCGTGCAATGCAGGCACGCGGATAGGTACGGTGCTGAGACGGTAATATAAATCTTCCCTGAACTTGCCTTGCTGTACTAATTGCAGCAGGTCTTTATTCGTAGCTGCAATAACGCGAACATCGGTCTTCTGCACTTTGGAAGAACCAACACGGATATATTCGCCTGCTTCCAATACTCTTAACAAACGGGCTTGCGTGCCTAAAGGCATTTCACCGATCTCATCAAGAAAAATGGTGCCGCCGTTTACTGTTTCAAAATAACCTTTGCGGCTGTCTACTGCACCGGTGAAGGACCCTTTTTCGTGACCAAACAATTCGGAATCGATCGTGCCTTCAGGAATAGCGCCGCAGTTCACGGCTATAAAAGGATTGTGTTTCCGGTTGGAAAGTGCATGTATGATCATGGAAAATGCTTCTTTACCCACACCACTTTCACCCATGATCAGTACCGTCAGGTCAGTATTAGCCACCTGCACTGCCACCTGCAAAGCATAGTTGAGCGCCGGCGAATTTCCGATAATGCCAAAACGGTTTTTTATTGATTGAATATCCATTCTTAAGTTTTAAAATCCGTGCAAACCATAATCTGCAGAGATCAGTTAACGATCTTTCCCAAAAGGGTCGCCTGTGTACAGTCTGTCACCTTTACCATAACATAATCCCCCTTTTTTAGTTCATAGGCTTCTTTGGGGAATACGATCACTTTATTTTGAGAACTCCTTCCCATCCAATCGGCTTCACTGCGTTTACTATTGCCCTCGATCAATACTTTGAAAGTTTTGCCCAGGTCTTTCTGGTTGCTTTCCAGTGAAAGCCTGTTTTGCACTTCCACGATCTCCTGCAGGCGCCTTTTTTTAATGGCCTCCGGCACATCATCCTTATACCGGCGCTGGGCCAGGGTGCCGGGACGTTCACTGTAAAAGAACATATAGCTCATATCATAGCGGCTATGTTCCATAATGCTGAGTGTATCCTGGTGGTCTGTTTCTTCTTCAGTACAAAATCCGGCGATAATATCTGAACTGATACCGCAATCAGGCATGATCTCACGTATGCGGTCCACTTTGGCCATATACCATTCGCGGGTATAGGTCCTGTTCATCAATTGCAGTACACGGGATGATCCGCTCTGCACAGGCAAATGAATATAGCGGCAGATATTTTCATACTTCGCCATTGTATGCAGCACTTCGTCTGTAATATCTTTTGGATGTGAAGTGGAGAACCGCACCCG
>CBHEUU010000716.1:0-2769 GCA_965990355.1 uncultured Chitinophagaceae bacterium | reverse complement strand
TAAGCGATTCCTGGTCGCCTGCAAAAAACAATTCCTCTTCATTTTTAGCCAGTCCTACCAGCGTAGTTTGACCTGTCAAACCCAGCTCTGCCATAGCTTCCAATGCGGCGCCTAACTGGCCTTTACCGCCGTCTATGATCACCAGTTGAGGCAAAGGCTGCTCCTCATCCCTCAGGCGCCTGTAACGCCTGTAAACAGCTTCTTTCATCGAAGCAAAATCGTTGATGCCTTCCACCGTTTTTACATTAAAATGGCGATAATCTTTTTTACTCGGTTCACCATTTTTAAAACATACCATCGCAGAAACAGGATAGCTGCCCTGGAAATTAGAGTTATCAAAGCATTCAATATGCAACGGCAATGAAGGAAGCTGTAGGTTCTCCTGCAATTGTTCCAGCACTTTGATCTTGTCTGTATTTTTTGATAACTGCAACCGCGCCTTGTTCTTGATCTCTTCTATAAAATAACCGGCATTTTTTTCAGACAGGTCCAGCAGTTTCTTTTTATCGCCGCCTTTGGGCACCGTCACCATTATATTATCCTGCGGATACTCGACCGGAAAAGGTACAACGATCTCACCTGCATCACTGTTGAATGTATCGCGCAGCTGCGCTACAGAAAAGCTCAGGATCTCTTCAGGTGTTTCGTCAAGATGGGTTTCAACTTTTGTGGTATGGGTTTGCACGATAGCTCCATTGCGCACCATCAGGAAGTTTACAAAAGCAATGTCTTTATCTTTTACCAGGGAGAACACATCCATGTCACCGGTCTTTATACTTACCACCACAGAACGTGCCTGGTAATTTTCCAGGAACTCGATTTTCTTCCGGGTGATCTCTGCCCTTTCAAAAGAAAGATCACTTGCAAATCTTTTCATTTCATCCCTGAAATGTTTCAGCACGGGCGCAAGATTGCCTTTCAGCAGGTTCTTCAACTGATCGATATTTTCCTGGTAACCTTCTTTTGTCTGATGTCCTTCACAAGGCCCTTTGCAATTACCCAAATGATACTCCAGGCAAACCTTGAATTTCTTTTCCCGGATATTCTTTTCTGTGAGATTTAAAGAGCAGTTGCGCAAAGGAATGGTCTGCCTGGTGAATTCAATCAATTCCCTTACTTTTTTTACCGAAGTATAAGGACCGAGATATTCAGAGCCGTCATTCAGTTGTTTTCTTGTCAGGAAAACACGGGGGAAAGGCTCGTTTTTAATAATGATAAACGGGTAAGATTTATCATCCTTCAGGTTGATATTAAAAATTGGCTGGAATTCTTTGATCAGCGAATTCTCCAGCAAAAAAGCATCCTGTTCTGAATTGACAATAGTGAATTCAATATGATGGATCCGCCGTACCAGTTCATGCGTCTTGTAACTGTTGACGGTCTTATTGAAATAGGAACTTACACGTTTCCGTATACTCTTGGCCTTGCCCACGTAAATGAGGGCATTTGATGAATCATAATATTTATAAATGCCCGGTTGAAGGGGAATACCCGGGGCGATATGTTGAAACTCTGCTGCTGTCATGTCTACTCCTCATTCCATACAACTTTGATAGTGGAGGTGGTTTCCGGCTGACCGGGCAATTGCCGGGTAGTTATCACCTGGAAACTCTGATCCACCTGCCACAACATCTTTTTTTGTACGGAGCTGTCTTTTGAATTATTTACACTGTTGATGATAATGGTAGTAACCTTATCTCCTCCCGGATCAGGTCTGATCAGTACCTCCTGCCGTTGTATCAGTTCTTTTTCCGGTTTTACCGGTGTATAAGTGAACAATGCCCGGTTGAGTGTTTCGTCAAACTGTTTATCTTCTTTATACCTGTCTTTGTATTTGGAAGAAGCAAGATCAGGAATGTTTAAGAAATCCTTTGCAAGTTCCCTGAACTGATTGCGATGAACATACACTGTATCAATTCTTGTACTGTCAATATAAGTGTACTGCCGGATAGAGTTGAGTGTGGTATCCACCTGCGCCACCTGGCTTTTCAAAAAAGACAGTACCGGGAAAAACCCTTCCTTTTTTTCTTTATCCGATGAGCCACATGAAATGAGCAATACTAATAAAGCGAGCGAAGCAAAATTTAATTTTTTCATTGATTGATCCTTTCTGGTGCAAAATTAGGGCTTCCGGGTTGATGATCGATGGTTGGGAAAAGTAGCAGACGAAGCTATTCTAAACCTAGCAAAATAAAAAGGCGGTTCTAAAGAGCCGCCTTTTTATGATCTCAGGAAATATTGATTAGTTCTTAATAAAAATCTTAGACGTCCATGTTTTGCCATTAAATATCCGCAGGATATACTGCCCTTGCTTTAGATGACTAACGTTCAGCTGTAGTTGCTGCCTTTTGTTGCCTGCTCCTTTTTGCACAACTACTCCCGTTTTATTAATAATTTCGAATTGCTCTATCTTTTCATTATTTGTTTCTGCACTTATAAGACCCGTTGTGGGGTTTGGAGATACTGACAGCATAAAGCCGCCTCCGCAGTCTGCATACAGGAGACCTTCGGGTGCAGGGGTAATTTCTGTTCCACATGGAGTACTTACCTCCACCTTTATTGTATAGTTTTTGTCACATTCCGGCAAGGTAAATTCATTATGATTATTGGCAGTAGTTCCCACAAAAACAAATGTTCCCCCTGTGCCACCTCCAGGACCAGAACCTGTATGCAGTTTATAATACCAGTTATAATTTAATATTACAGGAACATCAGTTACAGTCGCCCATACAAAGGCTTGAGGATAACCGTTAATGGTCGTGACTGTAT
>CBHEUU010000715.1:0-2774 GCA_965990355.1 uncultured Chitinophagaceae bacterium | reverse complement strand
ATTCGCAGCAACGGCTGTTGGTAATGGCAATGTTGATTTTTCTTCATTACCTTATAACTCTTTTGCAGATTTCAGCACGCTGTCAATCCAACCTGATTACCTTCTGTTCTCTATTGGTAATAGCCAGTCAAAAACAGCCGTCACAAGGTCAAATGCCATGACAGTGCTCTATAATGGGCGGACACAAATCAATACCACTGGTTTTTCAGATTCGATTACTCAAGCAGCAGCTATACCAAAAGCCGCCCTTGAGGTTGTCAGCAAAAATAGCGGCATACTTCTTCCCAAACTCACCACAGGTCAACGCGATTCCATTGCTCCTACGGACCTCCATGCTGGTTTACTTCTTTATAACACTAATGTCAATGGTTTTGAATATTATAATGGTACTGGCTGGAGCGCAATAGGGTCCAACAGTAATGCAGTGCAACCATTAAAAGACAGTGCCGTGGTCAATTGGAATTTTATGCTTGGCAGCAACAAATCTGTGAAATTATCAGGCAACCGAACTCTCAACATCACCAACGTTCAAAACGGAGCCGAGGGCAAGCTTATCATCAAGCAAGATTCGACTGGCATGCGTAAACTCACCTTGCCAGCCAACAGCTTTGTCAATAACGAAGGCAATGGTTCTTTGGACCTTACTTCTGTTGCTGGTGGCATCGATATTGCTTCCTTTATTTATGATGGTACAAATTATTACTGGACCATTCAGAAATCATACACATCTGCACCTAAAGTTGCACGATTCAATTTCAATGAAACTGCACAAAATGTTCCAGGTTGGAATGATGTAAGCGGTAATCCTCACCAGGCTGTTCGTACAGCAAAAGATGTCGCTACCAATATCGGGGTATCATCGATCGCTACTACCAAGTGGGGAGCATTTGGGAGCGGTACTAGCAGCAATATACTTGGAGAAAAGGATGCAAATCCGTCTTTTGTATTTGGCGCACAAGTGACTTCTTCTTACTGGTTTAGTGCAACATATACTTATTCAACAAGCGCTGATTGCAACCTGGAGATCAATGGATTGGAACCAGGCGCTACATACAATCTAGAAATACTTTCCTCCAGGGAAGATGCAGATGTAGCTAACCCTAACCGCTATATGCGCGTAATTTGTGTTGATAATACCGGTACAAGTTCTGTAGAAAATTTTGATTCAAAAGGCAACACAGCAAACCTGATCAATTTCTACAATAAAGCGCCTGATAGCAATGGGAAAATATTACTTTTTATTGGAAAGAAAGACCCTGCAGACGCGAACAATCCCTATGGATATATAAATGGATTAAGGATAACAAAGCTATAATATTATGCGTTATTTTCCCTTTACACTTTTGTTGTTGCTGGCCTCCTGCAGCGCGCAACGTTATTACATCGTTCGTCATGCAGAAAAAGAAGCCATTTCTATGGGTACCTATGCGACCAGTTCCAATTCGCAATTAACAGATGCAGGAAAAAAGCGGGCACAAGATCTCAAAGAAGTGCTCAAAACAAAAAAGATCGGTTATATTTTTTCCACCAATACAATCCGCACTACAGAAACAGCCGAGCCCACCCGGGCTTATTTCGGGCTTACCACAGAAATATATCCGCCAATGCCGGATGATGCATTTATCAACCGTTTGAAGGCATTAAAGAAAAATGCCCTGGTTATAGGGCATAGCAATACAGTGGATGATATTGTCAATAAATTATCAGGGACCAAACACCTCTCCGACCTCCCGGAAACAGAATACGACCACCTTTTTGTTGTTATCAAAAAAGGAAAGAAATGGAAGTTTGAGAGCTTGTATTATGGTCAGCGCGGGCCAGCTTATCCTTCTACAATCTCACCGCCGTCCCGGTAGCGATCACCATCAGCATACTTCCGCTGCCGCCGACTGTTTCGAAATCGAGGTCCACGCCCACTATGGCATTTGCCCCCATGCCACGCGCTTTCTGCTCCAGTTCCACAAGGGCATCTTCCTTGGCTTCTTCCAGTACCTTTTCATAAGTAGCACTGCGGCCGCCAAACACATCCCTCAGGCCACCGAGGATGTCTTTAAAAATGTTGGCTCCAATAATACTTTGGGCATTTACGATCCCGATATACTCCTGCACAGGTTTTCCTTCCACCACATTGGTTGTAGTAATGATCATTAGGTTAATTTTTAGATACCAAATTTAGCTTTTACAAGCATTTCTTGCCGGCGTTGTGATGACCGGTAGTTTTAAATTTTTTCCGGTACAGCTATTTCTGCAAATTTGCTGCTCAAACAACCTCTCATGAAATCCTTTTTCCGTTTTGGTTTGCGTGGCCTTATCCTGGCCTTTACTTTATTGCTTAGTCATTTTGCCTTCTGCTGGGGCGTTACAGGCCACCGGATTATTAGTGAAATAGCACAGCAACACCTGAACGGAAAAGCCAGAAAGGAGATCAAAAAACTGTTTGGGAAAGAATCACTGGCCTGGTGGTCCAACTGGCCGGATTTTATTAAATCAGATTCCACCTGGAACCATGCTTCCCACTGGCATTATGTTGATCTGCCGGGGCATACTCCTAAAGACAGCTTTATTGACCAGCTGAAGAAATTGCCTGGAAAGAATCTCTATACGCAGATCCAGGACATGATGGCTCAGCTGAAAAATAAAGAACTCCCTCTGAGTCAAAGGCAGGAAGCGCTTCGTTTCCTGATACATCTTGTAGGTGACCTTCACCAGCCTTTGCATGTTGGCAGGGATGAGGATCAGGGCGGCAATAAGATCGTTGTATACTGGTTTGATAA
>CBHEUU010000714.1:0-2774 GCA_965990355.1 uncultured Chitinophagaceae bacterium | reverse complement strand
CATTAATTTTATTACCCGCACCGCTCCTGTAAAAAGACAATTGAACCTGAGTGCTGCAGGTGGATATAACACGTTTTCCAAAGACGGAACATACAATGCTTCGGTAGTTTATGGCGACCGGTTCTTCAAGAATAAATTAGGTATTATGTTAGCAGGGGCTGTATGGGACCGTCAATGGGGGACTGATTCTTATGATGTGAGTTATAATACAGGTTTGTCAAACCCCGTTCAGCAAAAATCCATCAACACCATAATGTTCAAACGTTACATGGGAAAACGGCAGACTTATGGGGTGAACCTGGGATTGGAATATAAATTCAATGCATCACATAAAGTGATTTTCCGCGGGCTGATAGATAAGTTCAATGATATCCGCCCTGTATATGAATCTTATGTGGATTATACCAACAGCCGTTACCAGTATCAATACCGCTATTCCCATTATCAAACAAAGCTGAATGGGTTTGAGCTCGGTGCTGAACACCAGCTGTCTTCTAAAATAAAAGCCGACTGGCAATTGAGCACTTACGATACAAAATTTTTCCTTGAAACGCCACCTACCAATAGCAATAAAGGGCTTCCTATCTCCAGCTTCCGCCAGAAGATCACCGGCGGTTTCAATAATCTTTCAAGTGATGGCAAACGTTACTGGGGATTTGATTCACCCGATGGCGTTGGCGGTGATCCCATGTCGTTTGATGCAGGAGTAAAGGATAAAGGAGAAGTAATGGATCCTGCTAAACTTACTTTACAGCAGCTCGTGATAGCACAGTTGGACACAGAAGAGAAAGATAAAACGGCTCAATTCAATATAAAAATAAATGCAGGCTCCAAACTCAATATCAAATTTGGCGGCAAATACCGTCATAAGTACCGAGAGTCAAGGATGAATTCTTCCATTGTGTATCTGCCGGGTGCAGCGTTGGGTATCCCGAATTCTCCTGCCTTACTGAAGTTAAGTGACATGCAAAGGCAGAGCTTCCCGGTAAAAGAAACTTTTTTTAATGGCATGAACGGTAATTATGGCCAGTATATGCTGGACCCGCTTACAAAGGAACAGTTATTTGCTTTGTATGATACGGCTGCATTGCGCAAGAACGGCTTCAGGGATTTTACACCTGCAGCTAATCCAACCAATTTTTATCATGGTACAGAAGATGTGGTGGCGGGTTATGTAATGGCAGAATTACAGGCTACTGAAAGATTAACGATCATCGGCGGCGTGAGGAATGAGTATAC
Source organism: uncultured Chitinophagaceae bacterium (assembly GCA_965990355.1). Lineage (GTDB taxonomy): Bacteria > Bacteroidota > Bacteroidia > Chitinophagales > Chitinophagaceae > Terrimonas_A. The sequence goes on along the minus strand of CBHEUU010000714.1, from coordinate 1,535 downwards.
AACTATGGAACTGCATGGATCAAAAGCAACTGTTGCAGGCACACCGGCAGTCACAACCATTACACCAGTTACTGTAAAAAACAACTACAATGCATTGTTGCCAATGCTGCATCTGAAGTATAAGCTGAATGAGAATGCCAATATAAGAGCGGCTTATACCCGCACTTTTGTACGCGCCGGTTTCTCTGACATGACTCCCGGTGAATCAGAAAATACCACTACTACCCCTATCACTATTACAAAAGGCAATCCTGATCTGAAACCTACATTCGCCAACAATTTTGATCTGATGGGTGAATATTATTTTGATAATATCGGGTTGGTTTCAGGTGGTGTGTTCTATAAGGATATCCAGGACATCGTATTCAGTGATGTAAGTTTCTATAGCGAAAACGGCAACAACTACCGGCTTACGCAGGCAAGAAATCTTGATAAGGCTTCACTGATCGGGTTTGAGGCCGGCATCAACAAGCGGTTCAGTTTCCTGAAAGGTTTCTGGAGCGGCTTTGGAGTGGAATTTAATTATACCTATATCCATTCTGAAACAAAAGTACCACGTACTATCAATGCAACAACCCGTTTGCTTGATAAAACAAGCCTTCCCAATCAAAGCAAGGACCTGTTCAATGCGATCCTCTTCTACGAACGCAATGGCGTGATGGTGAGGCTGGCAGGAAACTATCGTGGTAAATCTGTTGAAACCATTAATCAGCAACTTGGTCCGGATTTTTATACATGGACAGATAAAAATTTTACAGTGGATGCTTCAGCTACTGTAAATATTACCTCCCGTATCCGCGCATTCGTGGAACTGAATAACCTGACCAATGAATCATTAAGGACTTACCTGGGTGATCAACGCCGTGTGACCATGACAGAATGGTATGGCCGCAAAGGACAGGCAGGCATCAGGTGGGATATCATTAAATAATTCTAACGTTAAAAAAAACATTTATGAAAACAATCATTATTCTTTTTATAATCAGTATACCTTTTTTTGCCACAGCTCAACTGGCAGACAGTACTAAGCGTGTGGTACGTATGGAAGGCACAGTTAACTTCCGTGATGCAGGTGGCTACGCTACAAAAGATGGTAAACAGGTGAAATGGGGTAAAGTGTATCGTAGCGCAGATATCAGCAAACTAAGTGATAAGGACCTGCAGACAGTAGCGGGAAAACATATCTCAACAGTTGTTGATTTCCGCGGCACCAAAGAATCGGCTGCAGCGCCTGACCGTTTGCTTCCCGGCACCGATTATACATTAAGTCCTGCAGGCAGCGATCAGTTGCCCGACATGAAGCAGATGGCGGAAATGATAAAGCAGGGAGGTTTCCTGGAGAAAATGTATGGCGAACAAAGCCTGACATATTATGGAGACCGTTACCGCCCACTGTTTCAGAAATTGCTGACTTTACCTGATACAGCTGCTATCCTGTATCATTGTACGGGTGGCCGCGACAGAACAGGAATGGCATCTGCATTATTCCTGTATGCGCTGGGTGGACCGGAAAAAACAATTGAAGCGGATTTTAC
>CBHEUU010000713.1:0-2775 GCA_965990355.1 uncultured Chitinophagaceae bacterium | reverse complement strand
ATGAAATATTTTCATGCCGGTTCACTTTTCTTTTTACCTGGGATTATTGCTGGCAGTATTTTCCAGCAAAAAAACCAAAAGGGCTATCGTGATAAGCTGGTTCATTTTGATGGTGTTTTATTTGATCAATCTTTTGTTTATCCAGGGAATAGATAAATATAATTCATATACCTATTTGGCGGGTTCACTGGTTCTCATCGGGTGGTGCTGTTATCTCTTTTACAGAATTATGACCACGCCCACAAGTTTGAATATCATGCAATACCCGTTTTTTTGGATTTACACCGGCGCTATGTTTTTCTATTTATTCAGGTTTGTTTTTATGAGCTACTTTACATTCATGGCGTATACACCTAATTTAACGTATATTCAATTGTTTAAATCCATATCTAATATCTCCATTATACTTTTATATTCTTGCATTACAACAGGCTTGTTATGCTTCAAACCACCAATCAGGAAAATATAGTTATCATAGCGGGCACGTTGCTGGTTGTTCTGCTAGGAGTGTTCATCATTTCTTATGTGTTAGTATATCAACGGAGGCAGGCGCGTAACAGATTTGAAACACAACAGATGCAGGACAAATTCCAACAGGAGCTTTTGAACACACAACTTGAGATACAAGAACAGACCCTTAAGAATATTTCCCAGGAGATTCATGATAACATCGGGCAGGCGCTGACCCTTGCCAAACTTAATCTAAATACTATGTTGCCAATAGCCGATGAACAATTGCAACAGAAAATACTTAATTCAAAAGAACTGGTAAGTAAGGCTATTGCTGATTTGCGGGATCTAAGCCATAGTCTCGACACCGACAATGTACAGGAAATGGGCCTGCAAAGAGCCATCGAGTACGAGTTGGAAATGATCCGGAAGACAGGAACCATACAAACCATCTTTGAAATACAGGGAACACCTTTTCGTCTTAACAAACAGAAAGAACTTATTCTTTTCCGGATCACGCAGGAATCTTTTAACAATATCATCAAACATGCAGAAGCAAAAAAGATTACAGTATTGATGCAATATTCTTCTGATTCTTTCGAAATGAGCATAACGGATGATGGCAAAGGGGTAGACCTGACATTTCTCCAGGAAGCGACCGGGGAAGCAGGCCTGGGCATTCGCAACATGCACAGCCGTGCACAATTAATCGGTGCAAACTTTAACATGAACAGCGCCTTACAGGAAGGCACCACCATAACGATTTTTTTACCTATTGAAAATAATACAAATGACCTCAAACAATAAAATAAAAGTCGCACTCGTAGATGATCACGTACTGCTGCGTAAAGGGCTGGCTGCTTTGGTAAACAGTTTCGACGACTTCACCGTTGTGTTCGAAGCAGACAACGGACAGGATATGCAGCAAAAAATAAAAACAGATAATTTGCCCGACCTTGTGTTGCTCGATATCAATATGCCTAAAATGGATGGCTATACTTCTGCACAATGGCTGAAACAAACCTATCCCCTGGTAAAAATAATGGCGCTTTCCATGTACGATAATGAAAACGCCGTTATCCGCATGTTCAAAGCCGGCGCAAGGGGTTATATTCTTAAAGATTGCGAACCACCGGAATTAAAAACAGCACTGCTGTCTGTGATGGAAAAAGGATATTTCTATTCGGAACTGGTAACCGGAAAACTGATCCACTCCATCAACAAACTGGAAGAAGATGCAGATATCCGCAACATCACTCAACTGAATGATAAAGAGATACAGTTTCTTAAATTGACTTGCACAGAGCTTACTTACAAGGAAATCGCAGAACAGATGTATCTCAGTCCCCGCACCATTGATGGATACAGGGATGCATTGTTTGAGAAATTACAGATCAAAACAAGGGTAGGCCTGGTAATGTACGCAATAAAAAATGGGTTCGTACAGGTCTAAACCTGCACAAACCCATTTTTATCACTGAGCATTTACTCCTTCACCACCCTTATCCATTGCGCTTTATCCACCATTGCCGTCTTCACATCAAACTCCTTTCGTAAATAAATGTCTGTGTTCTCACCCACTATTGCATCAAAAAATAATTCCGTCACGCCCTTTCGAACGGAGTATTCATAATTAGCAGGTAACTTTCGAGTCACCTCTTTTAAATAGTAACCTCTTTGCTCATCATAAAGTTGCATGATCCCGATAAACGTAAGCTCATAGTTGCATTTATTTTTCATCTGCAAACTGACGTTTATATCCAGGTCTAAGCCAGTTTCTTCTCCCACCACACCACCATATCTGTCAACTATCGTTGATTTAGTGGTCACCCAATTCATGTTATTATCCTTTATTCTCTCAAAACATTCCCTGCATTCTTTCTGCGGATATTTTTTAGTGATAACTTTCTGTAAGGAATCCGCTTGTCGTTGGGTGATCTTAAGGTAGTTCGCATATTTCCGCTTTTGTTCCTCCTCAGCTGCTACGAGAGCGAGCGCTTTTTCAGTAGGCATTTCGTTGGTGATAACTATATCGTTAGTCACATATCTGAACATAATACCCGCTTCTTTGGTGCGTGTTTCTCCGCGGGACATCTCAACCAGCAGATCCATCTTGATATCTCCGGCTTTATTGGCAGAAAGCGTCACTTTTCCTTCCCAACCATCTCCCGGTTCCGGTTTTGTTGACATCGTCGGACAAGGTTCAGTTCCAGGTTTCCGGTTTTCTATTTTCCGGAAATTTGTCACCTGGAAAGTTTGTGGTTCTTCCGTAAGTACAGTCAGCGAATCTTTCACTACAATCTCTGCAAAGCAATCACAGCTTGT
>CBHEUU010000712.1:0-2777 GCA_965990355.1 uncultured Chitinophagaceae bacterium | reverse complement strand
CTTATGCCAATAAATCGGAAATAGCCCGCCGTGCTTTTGTGCTGAATGTATTTGCAGACGGAACATTGTCCAATTCAGATAATGAACTATTGCCCACTACACCGGGTATTCCAAAAGGACAGAAAATGCAGGGGCAATTCTATCCTTTATTGTTTGATCCCGCTGTTGAGAAAGTGTCTTTCAAATAGATTTTGTATTTTGACTCTCTATCAATATTGATCAGGTAAAAAGACTATTTGAATGCATATAGAAATCTTCTCATTTTGTCCGCGCTGGGGTCAATCACATCTCCCCTGGGATGAATTTGCCAAACGGGTAAAAGAGAGTGAGTATGATGGGGTGGAAACAGACATACCGGCAGATAAAAAGGAAAAAGAAATTGTATTGAACGCATTGGCCAAACATGGATTGAAACTGGTTGCCCAGCATTGGGAAACAGTGGAGCCTGATTTTGAACAACACCTTGAAGCATATAAGAAGCGATTGGAAATTATGACGGCGGCAAAACCGCTGCTGATCAATTCGCAAACCGGTAAAGATTATTATACACTGGAGCAGAATGCAGCGTTGATTGCCGAAGCAACAAAAACATCTGCATCAACTGGCATCCCGGTGTATCATGAAACACACCGTGGCAAATTCAGTTTTGCTGCGCATGTAACAGCAGAATATCTGCGGCAGGTGCCTGAACTGTTACTGACACTTGATATTTCGCATTGGGTAGCCGTTGCAGAAACCTTTCTGCATGATCAACAAGATGCAGTGGACCTGGCTATTTCCCGCACCCGCCATTTTCATGCGCGTGTGGGGCATACACAAGGTGCACAGGTGAATGATCCCCGAGCTCCTGAATGGCAGGAAGCGCTGGATATGCATTTACGGTGCTGGGACAAAGTGTATAGCGCCAATAAAAAAGCAGGACAGCCATTCCTGACATTCACAGCAGAATTTGGCCCTTCTCCCTATATGCCACAACTGCCTTACACAAAGCAGCCTGTGGTTGATCAATGGGAGATCAACGCATATATGAATGATTTGCTGAAAAGCAGGTATAGAAAAGTTTAAAGAAATTATGGAAGAGCAGAACCCGGGACGTAAGATTACAGAATCGCCTTCGATCTACAGGCATATTGAAAAAATGTCGACCGCTGAAATATTGCAGCATATCAATGAAGAAGATCAGAAAGTGGCATTGGCCGTGCAAAAAGTATTGCCGCGTATCGAAGCATTGGTAGATGCAGCCGCGCCAAAGCTGGCATCAGGCGGCCGTTTGTTTTATATGGGCGCAGGTACCAGTGGAAGATTGGGCGTGCTTGATGCAAGCGAATGCCCGCCTACTTATGGCGTGGATGTAGATATGGTGAATGGACTGATGGCTGGCGGCGATGCTGCACTCCGCTTTGGAATTGAAGACGCGGAAGACAGTTATGAAACTGGCTGGAAAGATCTGCAGGACTATAAAATAACAAATAAGGATTTCGTGATTGGTATTGCTGCCAGTGGCACCACTCCTTATGTAGTAGGTGCCCTGGAGCAATGCAGGAAGAATGGTATTGCTACAGGTTGCATTGTTTGCAATCCTGGTTCACCTGTAGCGGCGCATGCCGATTATCCTGTGGAAGTGATCGTTGGCCCCGAGTTCATTACGGGCAGCACGCGGATGAAAAGCGGTACCGCACAAAAGATGGTGCTGAATATGATCTCCACCTCGGTGATGATCCGCCTCGCAGGGTATACGACAACCGGATGGTACACATGCAGATCAGCAATGAAAAACTGGTTGACCGCGGCACACGCATGCTGATGGAAAAAGCTGGTATCAAAGATTATGAAGAAGCAAAAACACGATTGTTGAAATATGGAAGTGTTCACGCAGCAATGGAAAAAAAATAAACTGTATTATGTCTGTATCCGCTAGTGCTAATCTGGGACGATCCGTATCTAACCCCTACACAAAGAATATCCTTATCATTGGATCGTTCTTTTTCATCTTCGGCTTTGTAAGCTGGATCAATGCAACATTGATCCCTTACCTGCGGATCGCCTGTGAACTGGAAGAATGGCAGGCATACCTCGTAACATTTGCGTTTTACATTTCTTATACAGTGATGGCTTTGCCTGCTGGTCAGTTATTGCAACGCACCGGCATGGTCAAAGGAATGAGTGTTGGCCTTTGTGTAATGGCTGCAGGCTGCCTTATGTTTGTGCCGGCTGCATTGACAAGATCATACCTGCTTTTCCTGGTTGGGTTATTTATAACAGGAGGAGGGCTCACGCTTTTGCAAACTGCCGTTAATCCTTATATCACTTTGCTTGGCCCCCAGGAAACGGCTGCCCGCCGTATCAGCATCATGGGCATCTGCAATAAGACCGCAGGCATATTAGCACCGCTGATCATGGGAAGCATTATCCTGAAAAATTCGGATGCACTTACCGCGGAGCTTGCAAAGATGAGCGGTGCGCAAAAGCTGGCACGGCTGGATGAACTGGCGCAGGATGTGATCGTTCCGTATTGCGTGCTGGCTGCTATATGGCTGGTAATCGCCGTACTTATCCGTTATGCACATTTACCGGAAATAAAACCAACGATACCTGAAGAAGAAATCAGCAGTAGCAAACCTGTTGCGACTAAAAGCAATAATTTCCTGTTAGGTTTCACGGCTATATTTTTTGCTGTAGGTGTGGAAGTGCTGGCAGGCGACACGATAGGTAATTATGGTACCTATAATGGCTTTGGCATGGATACGGCAAAAACGCTTGCATCGTACACACTTACC
>CBHEUU010000711.1:0-2781 GCA_965990355.1 uncultured Chitinophagaceae bacterium | reverse complement strand
AGCATTGAATATTGAACATTGATTATTGAATATTTAAACACGAGTAAGTGCAAATAATATTCAATAATCAATGTTCAATATTCAATGCTCAATAAGAATCTGCCTCTTATTATTAAATGGCGTCTGACAAAGACGTAAACGTAAAGTCCCTGATCTTCATTGGAGGCAGAATGGAACCGCCGCTGCGCACGGGTTTTCCTAATTCTTCCACATTGTTGAGCATGATGATCGGGCTTTCGTTGAAACGGAAATTCTTGATCGGGAATTTGATCTGTCCGTTCTCGATATAAAATGTTCCGTCACGGGTGAGGCCTGTCTGCACCAGTGTTTGCTGGTCAACCATACGGATATACCAGAAACGGGTAACAAGGATGCCTTTCTCCGTTTTCTTGATCAGGTCTTCTGTAGAGGCAGTACCACCTGTCATGATCATGCCTCCGCCACCAAAGCGGCCACCACCAGGGCCAGGCAATGGATTGATACCTTTTTTCTGCGCCCAGTAACGGCTGCAAGCAAGGTTTTTCACTACACCATTCTCCACCCATATTGTTTTTTCGATAGGCAATCCATCTCCGCTCCAGGTAGAACCAGGCAGATCAGCATTCATCGGATCGCTATAGATATTTACTTTTTCATCGAAGAGTTGTTCGCCCAATCTTGTGCCTCCGCCTTTCTTGCTCATAAAGCTCCGGCCTTCATCAGCACTGCGTAGATCAAATCCACGGATGATGCCACCAAGCATATCGCTTGCAGCCAGTGGTTCAAGGATCACCGTGTAACGGCCTGGCTCGATTGCTTTAGCACCTGCAGAGCTGGTAGCTTTATTGGCAGCGATCTTGGTGAGCGCAAGTGTATCCAGTTTTTTTACATCGTTGAAACTATGGTCAACATAACCGGAACCTGTTCCTTCCTGGTTGCGTACTGTTACAGAAAAAGAAACATTGGTGCTTTTGTTGTAAGCAAAAAGACCTTTGGAATTCATCACTGCACGGAAGCCTGCAGAATTTTCCAGGAAGCCTGCTGCTTCGAGTTTATTGTCTTTTGCCACTTTTAAACTTTGCGCCACCATATCTGCTCTTGATGATGGAGACATCGCTGCAGTTGAATCAAGGAAGCCGATCGATTCCTTAAAATTGGATGGGCCTAGCAGGGGCATATATTCAGGGTTATCAGGAGAGAGGCGGGCCAGTTCTTCTGCCCGGCGAACTACTTTCTCCAGTGAGGCATCATCAAATTCATTGATGGTTGCATTACCTGTTTTTTTACCAAATGAAGAGCTCACACTCAGGCTGAGATTGCTCACTTCACCTGCAGTGGACACGGCATTACGTGCATAGCGGATGTTACCGCTTTGCTGGCCGCCGAGAGATACTTCTGTTTCATCAGCTTTGGAGAAGCTCAGCACCTTTTTCAGTATGGTCTGTGCTTCGTCTTTACTAAGAATTGCCATAATGATAGAATAGATTTTAAATATCGCGTTAAAAGATCTTGTGTTTTCTCATGAACCTTACCCAATGCTCCTGGCTGTGTTGATCACATTGATGCCATTGAAGCGGGTGGTTGAACTGCCATGTGATACGGCACTGCTTTGTCCTGGTTGTCCTTTACCATCGTTAAAGGAACCGCCCAGTGCATAATCACTGGAATCGCAGATGGCTGCAACGGAATTCCAGAACTCCTGCGTATTGGCCTGGTAAGCCACATCATTCAGTACGCCGGTGATCTTACCGTTTTTGATCTCATAGAAGTTCTTACCGCCAAACTGGAAATTATAACGTTGCTGATCTATGGAGTAGGAACCATCACCAATAATATAAATTCCTTTTTCCACGTCTTTGATCATATCATCCACGCTGAGCTTTTCCTTGCCTGGCTTTAATGATACATTAGGCATGCGCTGAAACTGGATATCATCCCAACCTTGTGAATAGCAGCAACCCTGTGATTGTTTCAATCCAAGGATATGCGCCTGGTCACGGATGGTTTGATAGTTTACCAGTATACCTTCTTTAATAAGATCCCATTCGCCGCATTTCACACCTTCATCATCCCAACCTACAGCACCAAGTGAACCCTTCTGCATTTTATCCGCAACGATGTTCACGTGTTTATTACCGAAGTTGAATTTGCCTGATTTCCATTTATCCAATGTTAGGAAGCTGGTGCCGGCATAGTTGGCTTCGTATCCCAGTACACGGTCCAGTTCAGTAGGGTGACCAACTGATTCATGGATCGTCAGCCAGAGATGGCTTGGATCAAGCACGAGATCGTACTTGCCGGGCTCAACTGATTTGGCAGTCAGTTTTTGCTGCACATCATTGGCTGCATTCTTAACATCTTCGAGCATATCATAACGGCTCTTGTAACGTGTTACAACACCCTGCACTTTGTCTTCAGGCCTTGCCTGCATGTATTCATAACCCATGCCCATAGGAGCGCTGAGTGAACCACGCGACATGAACTTGCCGGATGCACGGTCTATTTTGGTAACGTTGAAAGTGGGGAAGATGCGATGGATATCCTGGTCAATATAAGAACCATCGGTGCTGGCAAAGTATTTCTGTTCATTCACCGCAGAAATTAGTGCGTTCACAAAGCTGGCGCCACCTACGATGGCTGCATCATTCACCTGCATGAGCAGGTCCACTTTTTCTTTGATGGGAACTTCAAAAGCATTGATCTCGATCGGTGCTTTCCAGTTTACTTCGCCGTAGCCTTTTTGTGGCGCGAGCTGTACCGGTTCACCCTGGATCTTTGCATTGGCTTTTGCAACAGCTACTG
>CBHEUU010000710.1:0-2791 GCA_965990355.1 uncultured Chitinophagaceae bacterium | reverse complement strand
CCGGGCGGCGACTTGCCCGACGGCTGGAGGTTGATCCAGTGGATCAATCGCGAGATGCAGCAGCGCTATCCAGGACGATCGTTTCCCCATTGGCAAGCATCAGCTTTGCTTTGTAGTTACCGGGCAATACATCGGTACCGGTATAGCGACCCGTTTCACTGGCAATGCCCGGGTGTTTAGTAGTTTGATTAAAGAAAAGCAATACAGCACTTCCGAGTATTAGTATAATAGCTGCTGCAGCTATGCGCGTAAACCAGCGGCGGCGGGCAGGTCTTTCTTCCGTATGAAACATTGGAACAACCGGTATTTCTTCCGGCATCTGGATGGCTTTTTCCAATTCAGCCATGATCTGTTGCTTCGCCGCTTCTTTTTCTATGGCGCTGATGGTAACAGGGTCTTTTGACAACTCTGCATACCATGCTTCTACCAATGTACGTTCATCGGGTGTAGCGGTTCCCAGCACATATTTTTCTGCTAGATATAGGAAGAGATTACTTTCCATCAGGGGTATGATGCGAAACCGGTGGACGACCATACGATAAGGTGATTATTTTTTCCGGGATTTTAAAAAAACGATACAAACAGGGACTTAATAGACAATAAAATGGGGTACGCCTTACCATGTAGTAATCTGATTATCAAAGAATGATAAAATTGAAAGCAAACTAGTCAAGTGAAAGAATGGTCCCCTATTTGCCGATACAGAAAAATTCTTACTTTAACCAGGCTTGCAGTCAGAATGTCAATATTGACTCCCGGCACTCTTCTTGTTACCTTAATAATAAACAACTTACACATAATGAAAACAATCATCGTCCCCACCGACTTTTCTCCCGTGGCTATTAATGCCCTCAACTATGCAGCCGATATGGCACTGGCCATTAATGCCAGCCTCATGCTGTTTCATATTTACCAGATCCCTGTTGCTATCACCGATACGCCACTGATCCTGGTTTCTGTGGAAGACCTCAAAAGCGATGCGGAAAAGAAACTCGATAAAGCGCGGCAGGACCTGGAACATATTACTTCCGGAAAACTTAAAATATATACAGAAGCCCGGCTGGGAAATGTAACGGATGAACTGGAAGAGATCAGTAAAAAGATCCAGCCTTTTGCCATTGTAATGGGTACCACCGGCCACTCGGCTATGGAGCGGGTTATTTTTGGCAGCAATACGTTAAGCGTGATCAAACATATTGCCTGGCCAGTTATCTGTGTTCCTGTAGGAAAAGAATACGGTACCGGTATAAAAAAAATTGGTCTTGCCTGCGATTTCCGTGAAGTAGCAGAAACTGTTCCTTCTGATGCAATCAAATCTTTCGCAGCTCAGTTCAAAGCAGAATTCCATGTGCTCAATATTCATTTCCAGGAACAGCCTGCAGAACTTTCCGAGCAATCAGCCATTTTGCAAACGGCTTTATCAGATCTCAATCCTCAATATCATTTTATCAAACATAAAGACATCGAAGAGGGAATTCACGAGTTTGCAGAAAAGAACAATCTTGATCTTATTATCACTGTTCCCAAAAAACATAAATTATTGGATGGCATTTTCAAGAAAAGCTCTACCAAACAACTGATTTATCATTCACATATTCCGGTGATGTGCCTTCACAACTAAACAGTATTTGTTTCTGGTTAATGGAGTAACCAAACAAAAAGAGAGTGACTTAAACAGCCACTCTCTTTGCTTTTATCATTCTTAATCTTATTAAAACTCTGCTGAGCCTGGTGTTCTCGGGAATGCAATTACGTCCCTGATATTTCCCATACCAGTCACAAATTGCACCATTCTTTCAAAGCCTAAACCAAAACCGGCATGCGGTACTGTACCAAAGCGGCGTGTATCCAGGTACCACCACAGTTCTTCTGCCGGTACATGAATTTCTTTCATTCTCGCTTCCAGTATATCCAAACGCTCTTCCCTTTGTGATCCGCCAACAATTTCCCCAATGCCTGGTGCAAGAATATCCATAGCAGCAACAGTGGGACCGCGGCCAAGTTCAGGATTTGCATCATCATTCATCCGCATATAAAATGCTTTGATAGCAGCAGGATAATTGGTAACGATCACCGGCTTTTTAAAATGCTTTTCCACCAGGTATCTTTCATGCTCACTTTGCATATCAATACCCCATTTCACGTCATAAGCAAATTTCTTTTTCTTATAAGCGGGTGATTGCAATAAGATGTCGATTGCTTCTGTATAAGTGATCCTTTCGAAATCATTCTGCAATACAAATTCAAGTTTTTCGATCAGGCCCATTTCACTGCGCTTGTCTTGCGGCAATTGTTTTTCTTCTTCTGCAAGACGCTGTGCAAGAAAATCAAGATCCTCCCTGTTGTGCTCCATTGCATACCTGATCAGGTATTTGATGAATTCTTCTGCAAGGTCTGCGTTGTCTTCAAGATCATTGAAAGCAACTTCGGGTTCTATCATCCAGAACTCTGCAAGGTGACGTGCCGTATTCGAATTCTCTGCACGGAAAGTGGGACCGAATGTATAGATCTCACCAAAAGCAGTTGCGCCTAATTCCCCTTCCAGCTGACCACTTACTGTAAGATTAGTATTGCGGCCAAAGAAATCTTCTTTGAAATTGATGCTTCCGTCTTCATTTTTTGGAGGATTGTCCAATGGCAATGTGGATACCCGGAACATTTCACCAGCACCTTCTGCATCACTTGCTGTAATGATTGGTGTATGCATGTAAACAAACCCTTTATCATTAAAGAATTTGTGGATCGCAAATGCCAGAGCATGACGCACACGGAATACAGCGCCGAATGTATT
>CBHEUU010000709.1:0-2794 GCA_965990355.1 uncultured Chitinophagaceae bacterium | reverse complement strand
AGGTATCGTAAAAGGTGTTACAGAAAACATCCTGAAACATTCTCCCAACGCTATCATTATTGTGATCAGCAATCCAATGGATACAATGACCTACCTGGCGCTGCAATCAACTGGTCTGCCTAAAAACCGTATTATCGGTATGGGCGGCACACTCGACAGCAGCCGGTTTAAATATCAACTGAGCCAGCACCTGGGATGCAGCCCTGCTGATCTCAATGCTGTGGTAGTAGGTGGACATGGCGATACAACCATGATCCCGCTGATCCGCCTGGCTACCTGGAACTCCGTTCCTGTTACCCAGTTCCTGAGCGAAGAGCAGCAAAAACAAATCGTTGCTGATACCATGGTTGGTGGTGCTACCTTGACCAAACTGATCGGTACTTCTGCCTGGTATGCACCTGGTGCAGCCGGAGCAGCTCTTGTGGAAGCTATTCTCCGTGACGAGAAAAAACTGTTTACCTGCTGTGTTGCCCTTGATGGTGAATACGGCCAGAAAGATATCTGCCTGGGCGTACCGGTTATCATTGGTAAGAATGGTTGGGAAAAAATCCTTGATTTCAAACTGAATGCAGCAGAGCAAGCTGAATTTGACAAGAGCGCTGCAGCAGTAAGAAGCATGAATGATGTGTTGAAAACACTGTAATAACAACAAAAGTTCTTATAATAAACAAGGTCTCCCCCATAAGGAGGCCTTATTTTATTTACTGCCGTACATCATCATTTGAAACCCCTCTTTTTCTTGATACATTTTCTGTAAGCTTTCCAAAGTTCCAGCGCAGGCTAAATGTAATCGCGCGTTGTACATTCGATCTTGATGAAATACGGATAAAGTTTTCATCACGGAAATCACTCCTCCAGTTATAGTATTTGTTAAACAGGTTCACGCCTGTAATCCCGACAGTGATCTTTTCCCTGAAAAGCTTGTAATTAGTACCAATATTATGAGTAATAACCTTCCCTGCTTGCCCCTGCAATTGGGGATCCGAAATAAAGAAATTGCATGAAGTATAAGTAGCCCATTTTTTTGTGACTTGATATGTAAGATTTGCATTGGCGTATCCTCCAAATCCTTCATTACGCTGGTCGGGCCGGAAACGGTTCTTTAAGAAAATATAGCGTAAGCCTGTGCTTCCGTTGAAACTCCATTTCTTGCTGAACTTAGTGGATATATTAAGGTTCAAACCTGTTACACGCGAAATACCCGTATTATCAACAACAGATGCAGCTACGCCCGTGGTCTCATTAAAATCAGTGTACCACACAATCTGTCGGTTACTCAGGCTCTGGGAGAGCCGGATGTTAATATTTGTATTGCCTTTAAACACCGAATAACCTGCTTCCACAATATGGATGATATCAGGTCCGAGTTGCGGGTTGCCATAACGGATATTGAATGAATCAATATTAGACACGAAGGGGTTCAGGTCCCAGATATAAGGGCGGCGTAGCCGCTTGGTATAAGAAAGCGACAGGGTATGTATTTTATTAAACTTACGGGAGAGGTAAATATTGGGCATAAAAGTGCCATAATCCTGCAATACCCTTGTAACAGTTTTACTAAAATCTCCTTCGATATGCGTTTGCTCAAAACGGCCGCCCAGTTTAAAACTGATCTGTTTCCATTTGAAGGAGTAAGTAGCAAAAACGCTGTATACATTCTGACGGTAGTTAAAATTGTTGGTGTTGGTAATATCTTCAACATACTCCTGGTCCTTATCATATTTAACCATGCTGACGAAGTCGGAGGAAGCCCGGCGAAGAATAGATTTAACACCGGCTTCCATTTTGCTGCCATTTTTGAATGGCTGTGCAAGATCAGCTTGCAGGGTGATCTGCTTATTAGGTGCCTGGTTATTATTCATCGTAAATCGGTCGCCGTCCGAAGTATTCTGCTCACTAAAGAAATGCTCATTGTCTTTAGCATTATCATAATAAGCTTTCAAAGACATTTCTTTTCCTTCACGTCCTTTGAATTTCCTGACATAATCCAGGCCGAGATAGTAGGCGGGGTAATTATACTCATTACCACTTGTAAGAAAACTGGTTTCTGTGCCAGCATTACCGGGAAGGGTCATATCGTAACGGGTATTCGTATTTGAATGTCCATTGCCTCCATTCAAGCCTGCATACAGGCTTAATGTATTAAGGCTGTCCATATCCCAGGCCAGTTCCATATTGCCGTAATTATAAAAATACTTCCCCTTGTTGGTGGCATTGGAAATACGCTTGAAAAAAGCGACAGGGTTCAGTGATTCCGTTTCACTGAACAAATTACTTACCGGCGGCCGCCCTCCATTTGTTCCGTAATAAGCAGTCAAACCGGTTTTACCATATTTAAAGTTCAGGCTGGCGCTTGCATTGTAGGAATTAAGGGTATTGTAACTAACTCCTGCACTGCCATTATATCCCATTATTTTTTTCTGGGTAATGATGTTGATGATACCGCCAATCCCCTCTCCATCATACTTGGAAGAAGGAGTAGTGCTCACTTCCACTTTCCTGATCAGGTTTGCAGGAAAAGAACGCAGGGCATCTTTCAGGTTCCTGGTAAACATGGCTGTTTCCTTACCATTCAACAGAACTTTAAAATTTGTTTGCCCATTCAGTTGAACATTACCTTCACCATCCACTGAAACAAAGGGTGCTTTTCTTAACACATCAGTGGCAGTCAATCCTTCTACTGAAGGATCTGCTTCAGCATTAAAGATCATTTTCTCATCTTCCTGCTCCAGTAATGGTCTGCGTATTGCCGCAGTTACCACCACTGCTCCAAGTTGGCGTGCATAGGGAGAAA
>CBHEUU010000708.1:0-2798 GCA_965990355.1 uncultured Chitinophagaceae bacterium | reverse complement strand
TTTTTCACCAGTTATCATTGGGACAATTTTTGGCTGTGGCAACTTGTTTTTCCGGATGAAAAATTTCCGTGTTGAATCCGCCGTCTCAGGGTTAAGCAGAATAACCTGCAATCGGTCTTTGAATCTTTCCTGCATACTATCCAGAAGAGGAAAAGCTTCAATGCAAGGGAGGCAAGAATGTGTCCAGACACTGATCAACAAAGCTTTCCCCTTGAAGTCAGAAAGCCGTAAAACTGGCTTATGATAATTCTTTACTTCCTTAAATTCCAGATCCGGCCATGTTTCGCCGGGATAAATACTTTGCGACTTCGCTTGTTGAATCAATGTTAAAACAATCGATAAATAGATCAGACGTAAATACATACAGTAAGTTTGAAGAATAAAATAGCAGTGCATACCATTTTGGCAAATAGTATTCAGCAGAAGGCCTATAGTAGTATAGACGTAATACAGTAAAGTATTGACTAGAGCCAAGCAAATGGTTTACTGATAGAATTCAGTCTATAGCTATTTGAGTAGGAATATGTAAGAGAGCGGGATAAAAACTATCTTTCCGCTACTTCCATCGGCGGAGCCTTCTGCTCCAAAATATAATTCAACACCTTCACTGCTTCATCTTCTGTATTCACCAGCTCGTGAAGCGTTATTCTATCCAGTAACTGATCAACTGTATATTGTATCATCTGCCAGAGAGAGCGGGCAGAACAATCAACTGAATTAGTACACAACCGCATTGTACCACTGTGCGATTGACAAAATCTTTTATCAAACAACACTCCGCCCAGTGCCTCCAGCACTCCACGTATGGCGATTTCCTTTGAAGGCCTTGATAACACATAACCACCTTTATGACCCGGCGTGCTGTTAATAAAACCAGCCATGCGCAGGATGCGGGTGAGCTTGGCGACATAATGGCTGCTCAATCCCTCGGCTTCGCTCAATTGAGGAATACTCATCCCTGCGGTATCCTTGCAGCGCGCAACGCGGATCAGTATCCGTAAGCCATATTCTTCCTGTGCGGTGATTTTCATTTATAAATATCTTTAATTGCCCACCTTCGCTAAAGCTACGGCGGGTAAAACCATATTATCACATAAAACCTAATTCCAACTGAGCCGCTTCGGACATCATGCTTTTATTCCAGGCCGGCGTCCAGGTAACTGCTACGTGAACATCATTCACTCCTTCAATAGCATGTACCTTTTGATCCACCTCCACTGGCAATGATTGTGCCGCCGGACATCCCGGCGCCGTCAATGTCATCACGATCTGCACATTATTGAGCGGAAGGATCGATACTTCATAGATCAATCCCAATTCCCAGATGTTCACCGGTAATTCCGGATCATAGATCGTTTGTAAAACATCAATTACCTTTTCCTTCAGTTCTGCCTCATTCATCATCGCTTATGTAGTTGAATATTTTAATTTAAACCCTACTGCATAATTCTTGATCTGCTTCACCATCGACAACAAACCGTTAGAACGCGTCTGTGCCAGGAATGATGTCAGCCCCACTTCACGGATAAAATCAAGCGGCGCTCCGATGATCTCATCCGGTGTTCTCCCTGACAAAACCCTCACCAGCATGCTGATCAAACCCTTTACCAGTACCGAATCGCTATCCGCACTGAAGTAGATCCTGCCGTCTTTATAATCTGCCTGCAACCAAACCGAAGACTGACAACCGCGCACTTTGTTATCAGCTGTCTTATATTTTTCATCAAGCGGCGGCAGCTTCTTTCCCAGGTCGATAATGTATTCGTATTTATCGTCGTTGTTATCGAACAGTGCAAACTCTTCAACAATCTCTTTTTCAGTATCTCGAATCGTACTCATCTCTTATGCCAGTAATTTGATGGCTCTGTGCAAACCTTTTATCAGTTCATCAATCTCTTCTGTTGTATTATAAGCAGCAAAGGAAGCGCGCGTAGTACCTGGAATGCCAAACCGGTCGATCAGCGGCTGTGCGCAATGGTGACCTGTTCTTACTGCAATACCGCGGTTGTCCAGCAATATGGCGATATCCTGCGGGTGAACTTTGTCTACCACAAAAGATACCAGGCTTACTTTTTCTTTTGCCTGCCCGATGATACGAACGCCTTTTATCTGCTCCAGTTGCTGCGTTGCATAATCCAGCAGCATGTTCTCATGGTCACGGATAGCCTGCTTACCAGTTTCTGTAATAAAATCAAACGCGGCTTTTAATGCTATCGTGTCTCCAATGTTTGGTGTTCCTGCTTCATATTTATAAGGAAGCTCATTGAAAGTGGTTTTTTCAAATGTCACTTCCTTGATCATTTCACCACCACCCTGGAATACCGGCATTGTTTGCAGCAAATGTTTTTTGCCATACAATACACCAACACCAGTAGGTCCGTATAGTTTATGGGAAGAAAAAGCAAAGAAATCGCAGTCCAGGGCCTGCACATCGATATCCAGGTGCACGGTTGATTGTGCGCCATCTACCATTACCACGGCGCCCACTTTATGTCCTTCTTCGATGATCGCTTTTACAGGATTCACTGTTCCCATTGCATTTGATACATGCACGATGGAAATCAGTTTTGTTTTGGGAGATAAGAGTTTCAGAAACTCTTCCCAGATCAGTTCTCCATTGTCATCTACAGGGACCACTTTCAGTACAGCTCCTTTTTCTTCACACAGCACCTGCCAGGGAACGATATTGGAATGATGTTCCATTCCGGAGATAATGATCTCATCACCAGCTTTGATATTCTGCCTGCCCCAGGTAGCTGCTACCAGGTTGATGCCTTCGGTAGTGCCACGGGTAAAAA
>CBHEUU010000707.1:0-2801 GCA_965990355.1 uncultured Chitinophagaceae bacterium | reverse complement strand
TGGATAAATCATTACATAAAAAAACAATGGTGGTAGCCAGGCAATTGCTGGGTGATGATATGGCGCTTGATTTTGATATGCTGATTGATAAAGCGCCATATTCCAATACGCCTACACCCTGGCACCAGGACTGTGCCTATTGGATCAGCATGCCTGATATAAGGGCTGCCAGTTGCTGGGTGGCACTGGATGATGCAGTGAAAGACAATGGATGTATGTGGTATGTACCTGGTTCACACCTCTTGCCAGTGAGAGCACACCGGCCTGCAGGCAAAGGCGGGGGAGCATTGGAATGTGATGCAGAGGAAGCAGAAGGAACAGCAGTGGAAATAAAAGCCGGGTCCTGCGTATGGCATCATGGCGGCACATTACATTACAGCCGGGGAAATAGTACTGGCAACAGGCGGAGAGCTTTCATCAATAATTTCCGCCCAGAAGAGATGATCCGCTTCGAACGTGAACAGGGATTTGACCATACCGGGGAGCGGGATGTAAGGAACGATACAGCTAAGAACTAATGGTAAATAATTATTTATAGCATGATGATCCCGGCATAGTTCTAAGGTTTATCAGCTCAATCTATAAAAGTGCATGATTATTTTTATAGATTTGTTTAGAATAGCATTAAACCTTTATGAAGAAAAACACAGACAAATCAGCCGTGGGAGTAAAGGAAATAGCCAGGTTGGCCAAGGTTTCCATTGCGACAGTTGACAGGGTTATCCATAACAGGGAAGGTGTTTCGGAGAAGACGAAGAGTAAGATACAAGCTATTATTCAAAAGCTGAATTACCAGCCCAATGTATTGGCAAGAAGGCTGGCACTGGCTTCACGTGGTACTATCAGGCTGGCAGTATTGCTGCCGAATATTTCCAGTGAAACAGAATTCTGGCAGGCTCCGCTGGATGGAGTGAACCAGGCAGAAGGCGAGATAAAACAATATGGTATCGAGATAGAACGGTATTTTTTTGATCAGAATGATGAAGCATCTTTTGACCGGCAGGTAAAAAAGATCATCCGGTTGAAACCAGACGGAATACTGTTTACACCAATATTTCCTGAAGAGTCCATCCGGCTTACAGAAGACTGCAAGAAAGCAGGAATACCATACGTAATGATCAACTCAGATATACCGGGGTATGATTCCTTATGTTATATCGGTGCTGAAATATTTCATAGCGGTTACCTGGCAGCACAGCTAGTGAATTATTGTGTACAAAAAGATCAGCAGGTGCTGGTGGTGAAGATTGCCCGTGAGATTGATAACAACTATGCCATTCTCCGGAAAGAAGATGGATTCAGGGCCTATTTCGCGGATAATAATATTCCGAATAAAATACTGACCCTTGATTCAAAGCAAACAGATTATGCAGCTGTTTCGCGTAAACTGGATCAGCTTATCAAAAAGGAAAAAACTATCGGTGCTATATTCGTAACCAATTCACGTGTGTCGGTGGTAGCAAAATACCTGAAGAAAGCAGGACTGGATAATATCCTTTTGCTGGGATATGATTTCACAAAGGACAATGTTGATTACCTCAAAGCCGGCTCAATTGATTTCCTTATTTGCGAAAAGCCACAGGAGCAGGGATACAGGGGAGTGATGACACTTTTCCAGCACCTCGTTTATTCCAATGTTATAGAGAAAAACTACCTTATGCCTATTGATATTATTACAAAAGAGAATTATCAGTTTTACAGGAACTGATAAACAAATGCAATATCATGGGCTTTCACCAACACAGGCAAATAGTAAAAAAGATATTTTCAATTCGTAAAGCCTGTCTTTTCGTGAGTGTGTCACTTACGGTCCTTTCCCAGCAGCTGACAGCTCAAACAATCCAGTTAAAAAAAGAATATGGTACTACCGTAGTATCGCTCTCAGATGCTTTGATAAAAAGGCAGATGATGAATACAGCCGATTCAAATTATGGAGGGATCTGGTGTGAGCATTGCCATGTGTGGCATACCCGTGCCGCTGAGGCCGTTTTCCCTTTTACTGTTTCTTATTTTATTACTAAAGATGAACACTACCTGGTGGCTGCGAAAAATACGGCAGCCTGGTTGATCAGGCAGCAACAGCCCAATGGAAGCTGGAAAGAAACGCCGGAAGAATGGACGGGTACTACAACAGATCAATTGCTGATGCTGTTGCTATCATACGAAAAGCTGGGAGGGAAACTGACAGATGCAGAAAGAAAGAACTGGCAGCAGGCAATGAGAGGTGCAGCCAATTACCTGGAAGCCGTAATGAAACCGGAATTTGCCAGTATCAATTATGTAGCTACAACTACGGCCACGCTGGCAAAAGCCGGTATCGTATTACAAAATCCATCTTATACCAGCAAAGCAAAAGAGCTTGCAGGAAGGACTGTCAGTAAAATGGATGAAGATGGTTTCCTGAATGGGGAAGGAGGCAAGAGCCATGGAAATAAAATGGGTGTTGACCTGGGATATAACATGGAAATGTCTTTATGGGGATTGACACTGTATGCAAAACTTACTGCAGATACAATGGTGTATGGCAAAGTGAAAAAAGCATTGCAGAATCATTTATATTTTATTTATCCGGATGGTTCACTGGATGCTTCCTGGGGAATACGTTCCAATAAGTGGACTGCCTATGGAAGCGCCACATCTGATGGTTGCCAGGTATTGTTCAGCCTGTTGGCAGATGAAGATCCGCGTTATGCAACAGCTTCTTATCGCAACCTGCAATACATGCGAAGCAATATTACAGACGACCTCCTGGGATATGGACCTCAGTATGCAGAATTGTTTAACAAACCTCCCTGCATCTA
>CBHEUU010000706.1:0-2802 GCA_965990355.1 uncultured Chitinophagaceae bacterium | reverse complement strand
ATCCTGTATTTCGTAGATCACCTGCTGCATAATGTCTTTAGGAGCTACATACAGGTTGGCGGGGAATATGGCGGCATTTTCCAGTTTGGCAATACGTTTGCCGGTTACTACATCAAGGCTTTCTATCTCTTCAATTTCATCGCCAAAGAATGTAATACGGTAGCCATAATCCACATAAGGAAGATTGATATCTACAGTATCTCCTTTAACACGGAAAGTGCCGCGGTTGAATTCAAGTGTAGTGCGGTTGTATAATGAATTAACGAGTGAATGCAGGAAACCCTGCCTTGAAATAGTCTGACCTTTATCAATACGGATGATACCGTTTTCATAATCGGTAGGATTGCCCATACCATAGATGCAGCTTACAGAAGCAACGACAATGATATCCCTTCTTCCGCTGAGTAAACTGGAAGTGGCGCGGAGGCGGAGTTTATCCAGCTCATCATTGATGCTAAGATCTTTTTCAATGTACACTCCGCTCACGGGCATATACGCTTCCGGTTGATAATAGTCGTAATAGGAAACAAAATATTCAACGGCATTTTCCGGGAAGAACTGACGGAACTCACCGTAGAGCTGGGCTACCAGGGTTTTATTGTGCGTGATGACCAGTGTGGGCCTTTGCACATTCTGGATCATGTTAGCGATGCTATAGGTTTTTCCGCTACCGGTAACACCTAACAGAGTTTGATATTTTTCACCGGAGAGTATACCTTCGGTGAGTTGACGGATCGCTTCGGGCTGATCGCCGGCCGGCGGAAAAGGGGAGTGTAATTTGAATGCCATAATCGTTGATCAAAGTTACCCTATTTGGGCCATGGGTAAACAGCAAAAAATATGCAACGTTGCCGGTAGTTTAATTGTCAGGCTCAGTACCATCAAAACCAATGTAAATGCGAAAGCTTCTGTTGTTATTGCCACTGGCTTTTCTGGGCCTGGGTTGTGAAAAGGATAATTCAGAAAGATGTGAAGGGTTGAAGGCTGCGGTGCAAACTGATGATATTGAAACAGTAAAAGAAATCGTTAGCCGTATTGCAGCGGACCTTAATGCACAGGCGCCTACTGCTACAGATCCGTACGGACATTATAATAACTACCTCACGCTGATTGACCGGTTGAATGATGAATGTGATGTGAATGCGACAGAAGTTTGCTATGCATGCATTCAAACGTTGCCGGAAACTTCGGAAATAAAACTGGTTATTCCTTTAGGTACTCATTCCCAGACAAGGATTATTGACATAAGGCCTGATCAGTCGGGTAAGTTGATTTGCTCTAATATGCACGAATAGTATCCCACAAAGACAACAAAGAACACAAAGGATTAATAATTTCTTTGTGTTCTTTGTTGTCTTTGTGGGATATCAATATCAGGGTTTGGCTTTTCTATTAATGTAAGCAGAATAATCCGGGAATACCGGCTGATACTCGTTATACATCAGTGGGGAAGTAAGCATAAAGTCGGCTGTTGAGCGATTACAGGCTGTGGGAATATTCCAGGTGGCCGCCACACGAAGCAGTGCTTTAATGTCCGGGTCATGTGGTTGGGCTTCCATGGGATCCCAGAAAAAGATCAGGACGTCCAGTTTTCCTTCAGCAATGCTGGCGCCTATTTGCTGGTCACCGCCGAGCGGTCCGCTCAGGAATTTTGAAATGGGTTGTTTCAGGGATGCTTCCAGCAAAGTGCCGGTTGTGCCGGTAGCAAAAAGTTTGTGTTTGGATAAAGCTTCCCTGTTGAAATAGGCCCAGTCGATCAGCTCATCTTTCATATTGTCGTGGGCTACCAGGGCGATCCGTTTAACGATATTGAGTATTCTGCTGCTCATAGCTAAAGATTAAAGAAAGAAGCAAGTTAGAGTCTTTAACCAAGAGTTGAAAGAAAAGCGAAATAGAATAAAAAGAAAGACGCGGTTTTCGGCCGCGTCTTTCTTTTATTAGCGTCATTAGCGCTCTTAGCGTTTTACTTATTTAAAATCCGCGCTTACTGTTACTTTAGGTTCTTTTGCTACTTTACCACCATCAATAGGGGCACCGGTAATACCGTAATCAGCCAGTTTGATAGAGAACTGGGAAGTAGCAGAAATAGCACCGCTTTTTACAACGATTGTTGCAGGAGCTTTTACTTTTTGTTCAACACCTTTTACAGAAAGGGAGCCTTCTACAGTTGTGTTGTAAGAACCGTCTTTAGTGAAATCAACTTTAGCAGGATCAGCGATATTTCCTTTGAAAGTGAAAGAAGGGAATTTATCGGAGTCGAGCCATTTTTCACCATTGAAGTGTTGCTGGATGGTAGGATTAGCGAAAGCAAAGTTTTTTACGGTTGCTTCAAATGCTACGGAACCTGTTTTAGGGTCGATAGCGGCTACTACTGTTTTGTTTTCTGCTTTGGGCAGGTTATCAATAGAGGTGCTTGCATCAAATGCTACTGTAGCAGAAGTTGTTGTTTTCTTTTGGGCAAACAGGCTGCCGGTTACTGCTACTAATGCTAATGCGAGGATCGTTTTTTTCATGTTTTTTTTATTTTTTAAAAAGGTGTCTGGTTATTTGGTTTTATTTAGTGCGCTTCTTTTAAAATCGATTTTTTCTACACCGAGGATCTCACTGAAAGTGCCTCCGCTGCAGGACCCTTTGATGGAAACAACATCTCCTTCTTTCACTGTTTTCGCTTCGGCGACATGTTGTTCCTGGAAAGCGAAAATGACATAGGAGCCGGTGGTCGTGTCTACAAATTTTATGTTCATGGTAGCAGAGTCGGCCGGCTCTATGGCAGAAACTGTGCCATTCACGGTAATGATTTTG
>CBHEUU010000705.1:0-2804 GCA_965990355.1 uncultured Chitinophagaceae bacterium | reverse complement strand
ATCTGGAAAAATTGAAGAATAAAAATGATTAACTACAACATTAATATGCTGTATCAAACATTAGGTGGATGGAAGAATGAAGAAGACCGGTCAACAGGAACTCCGGTATCACCGTTTTGATATTCCCTCTGAACAGCTATACATACCAGTGGAGCTGCAAGGTTAAAAGAAGATTTTGAGGAGACGATCTCTGCTTTGGCAGCCAGTTTCATTTCGGGAAACTGCTCCTGTTCCTTTTTCTGTTGTGCTTCTATTTTTTTCATCAACTGGCATTTACCATCACAATGCAGCATGGGCCTGTACTTGTTTTCACAGTTCCGCATGTATTCTGCTTTGTTGATGACATAGCCAACATAATAAAAGCCCTGGTTAAAGGTTTGCCCGAGAAAGGCCAGTAGTAATATAGCAGCAGCTATCCTATGCACGGTGCTGCAAAAGTAGGATACAAACTTAAAGTATTCACAAATTGCTGATAAAATCTTTGCGTCTCTGCGGCGTATCTCCGAAATTTATGATCATGATGAAAAAGCAATGGCGTACACCACCCAACTCTGATCACTATAGCAATGGTAAATTCAGAAACCTCTCTCCTACGCCCACCCTGTCAAAAGATGCAAACATGGCAAAAGTATTACTGGAAAGGATCAATCGTTCACGCACTGCAATACCCGCCACTCCTTTGCCATCTGTAAAAACCAACCTGCAGCATTTATCATCGGATGCACCTGCTATTGTTTGGTTTGGACATTCCAGTTACCTGATCGTTTGCAAAGGCATAAGAATTCTTATTGACCCTGTTTTCAGTGGTTATGCAGCACCTCTGCCTGGATTGGTCAGGGCATTTAAAGGTTCAGATATTTATACTCCAAACGATTTTCCTGATATCGATTATCTTATCATCACACATAATCATTACGATCACCTGGATAAGAAAACACTTGCATCGCTGATGCCAAAGATCAAAAAGATCTATACTTCATTAGGTGTGGGAAGAGATATAGTGCGGTGTTCAGAGAACAATGCCCCTATCACGGAAATGGATTGGTGGGAAACAGAACAGTTGCAGCAAAACATTTCACTCACTGCTACACCGGCCAGACATTTTTCAGGACGTGGCTTGGTACAGGCAACTTCACTCTGGTCATCCTTTGTACTTGATATATTCGGATACCGGATCTTTATCGGCGGTGATTCCGGTTATGATACGCATTTCAAACTCATTGGTGAAAAGTTCGGTCCTTTCGATCTTGCCCTTCTTGAATGCGGGCAATATAATCTTGCATGGCATAATATTCATTTACTGCCCGAAGAAACTGCGCAGGCAGCTATTGATCTTAAAGCCAAAGTGCTGATGCCAGTGCATTGGGCAAAATTTGCCCTTGCCAACCATCCCTGGAATGAACCTCCACGGCGTCTTATTGTCAAAGCAAAAGAATTGGGGTTACAGGTAACCACTCCGCTTATCGGGCAGGCAGTGATCATTAATCAGTTTTATCCAAATGATCCCTGGTGGGAAAACTAAAACTCCATTGAACATTGAATATTGAGCGTTGAATATTGAACATTTTGTTGAAAATGTATACCCTTTGTGGATCTTTGTCGTCTTTGTGGGAAACCAACACCTTAGTGGGCTACAAAGCAAAAGGCCACCATTTTCATGATGACCTTCTGAATCTTTTTCTGGACGGTAAAAAGAAGAAGTTGACCGATATTGGATTGGTTTTTTAGGATTAATTGGAATCGGTTCTTCGGTTTGATATTGGATAGATTGATATAACTATCAATCAACTTCTGATACAAACATAACGCGTTATGCATTGATTGCCAAGAGAAAAACTACCCGTTCTGGTTCGTAAAAATACGAATTCCCCTAAATCAAACGTTTGCATTGAGTGTAAAACTGACATTTATTTTCAGTGTTTACAATTTCTTCATCCCACTGTTCCCCAAAATACCCGGCCCCTGTTTTGATAGGGTTATATTATGGCATTAACAACTTACCGCAAGAAAAGAAGCTTTTCCCATACGCCTGAACCTACAGGCGGAAAAGCTACCGGGCAGCAATTACGTTTTGTAGTGCAAAAACATGATGCATCACGTCTTCATTACGACTTCCGGCTGGAAATGGATGGCGTATTGAAAAGCTGGGCTGTGCCCAAAGGCCCATCCACAGATCCTTCCGTAAAACGGCTGGCCATGATGGTGGAAGACCATCCTTATGATTACCGCAATTTTGAAGGCATTATACCCAAAGGCCAGTATGGCGGAGGCACAGTGATTATTTGGGATGAAGGCACATATGAACCCGCAGAAGGTGAATTCTCTGATAAGCATTCAAAAGAAAAAAACCTCTTGAGCCAATTGCGTAAAGGAAAGATCGTATTCAACCTGAAAGGTAAAAAACTGAAAGGTGAATATGCTTTGGTAAAATCATCTTACCAGGGAGAGAATTCCTGGTTATTGATGAAAGCAAAAGACAAGTATGCCCGTGTAACAGATGTAACCAGGAAAGCCCGTTCAGTGATCTCCGGCAAAACCATTGCTGAAATGGAAAAAAAGCCAAATAAAGTGTATGGAGAAAAGAAAGTTTCAACCCGTACTACCCCTGCCAAAAAAAAGAAAGCTGCAAAAACCACCGCAAAAAAGAAAAAATCAACCGCAGGTAAAAAAGCCCCCTTCCCTTCCAGGGCCACTCCCATGCTGGCCACACTGGTAGAAAAACCTTTTGATGAACCGGGATGGACCTATGAAATTAAATGGGATGGCTACCGCGCCCTGGCTTTAATAAATGGGAAAAAAACATC
>CBHEUU010000704.1:0-2813 GCA_965990355.1 uncultured Chitinophagaceae bacterium | reverse complement strand
ATGATGGCTACCAGCTGGCAGGAATATAATATCGATATGGGAGCTACATTAAAACTGAGCAAGAATATTAAATCCCTGCTCGGTGTTGATTATTATAACTACCAGCACCCGGTTGATAAGAATGGTGATCAATTTACCGATGTAACACTTCAGCACCGCATTTCTATTTTTAATAAAATCAGTCTTGCCCGCAAGAATAACCGTATAGCCACACTGGCAGGCCGTTATTTTTATGAGGACAGATGGGGTGGTGACATGCGCTGGAATAAATCATTCCGCGGTGGCGATAGCCTTTATGGTGAAAGCATTTATACCAATCGCTGGGAGTTGATGGGCAATTATCAGTTGCCTGTTCAGGAAAAGATATTCTTTTCTTTTTCCGCTACCAGCCACAAGCAGAATTCTTATTATGGCGCTACACCTTATATGGGTGATCAGCGGATTGCTTTTGGGCAGCTTATCTGGGACCATAAGATCGGTGCATCACACAGCCTGCTTACCGGTGCTGCATTGCGTTATAATTATTATGATGATAATTCAACCGCAACAAAAGATACTTCAAGCGGAAAAAATGAGCCGGATAAATATGTGATCCCCGGATTATTCATACAGGATGAATGGAAGCTGGATGCACGTCATCTTTTGTTGCTGGGACTTCGTTATGATCATCACCCTGCACATGGAAATATTATTACACCCCGGCTTGCCTGGAAATGGTCGTTGAATGATAAACAGGTATTCCGGTTGAATGCAGGAACAGGTTTCAGGGTGGTCAGTTTATTCACTGAAGATCATGCTGCGCTCACAGGCGCGAGGGCTGTGAAGATCCTTGAATCATTAAAGCCGGAAAGAAGTTATAATGTCAACCTGAATTATATCCATAATTTCCGCTGGGATAATTTTTCGCTCAATGTGGATGCTTCTGCCTGGTATTCTTATTTCACCAACCAGATCATTGCAGATTATGATACTGATCCCAACCTGATCATCTATAGCAATCTGAAAGGGCATGCTGCATCAAAAGGTGTAACGGTTAACCTGGAGTTAAATAAAGGGCATCGCTTTAAAAGCCTGCTGGGTGCAACTATACAAAACGTAAATAAAACGGAGACAGATGCAGCCGGTCATACTACCACCACCCGGCCTGTGTTGACGGAAAGATGGAGTGGCACCTGGTCTGTTAGTTACACTTTCCCTGCTGCAGGCATTACGCTCGATTATACCGGCAATATATATGGCCCTATGCGTTTGCCTTTATTGTCTGATAAAGACCCGCGTCCTGCCAATTCTCCTGTATGGAGCATTCAGAATATTCAATGCACCAAACTGATCAACAGGAGGCTGGAAGTATTTGCAGGCATCAAGAACCTGCTCAACTGGACACCTGCCAAAAGCACTCCTTTTATCATTGCCCGCTCCAATGATCCTTTTGATAAGAAAGTGCAATATGATGCAGGCGGTAATATCCTTTCCACAGCGGATAATCCTTATGCATTAAGCTTTGATCCTAACTATGTGTATGCGCCAAATCAGGGGTTGAGAGTGTTTGGAGGGCTCAGGTACACAGTTAGGTAATAAACCGTACCTTCGGCATGTGAAACGTCTCGCCGGCATACTCTTTATTTCTGTTTACATGCTTGCTTTTGCAGAGCTTCACCAATTGCTGCGCATACCTTTCCTGGTAGAACATTTCAATTTTCATCGTCAGGCTGATCCGGAACTAAGCTTTGCCCAGTTTTTAAATATGCATTATATGGGGCCTGTTATTGTGGACGATGATTTTACACAAGATCAACAGCTTCCCTTCCGTGATGTGGATTGCCATACCATGATCGGTTCAGCAATCTGCTCATTTGAACCCGCTTCTTTTGTGATTGAGCCGCCGGTTATACCGTCAGCGGAATTCAATTGTTATAATGAAATCAATAAACCCCGGTTTGCTACTTTCGATATTTTCCAGCCTCCCCGCTGTGCCTGATAACATATAAACATCTATTCTTCACAGGCACAATTTTTTTGCATGTTAAATACTATTATTCGCTTTTCCGTAAGGAATAAGCTTATCATAGGTTTATTCACCCTTGTCCTGGTGGTATGGGGTGCAATAAACCTCAGGCAGCTTCCGATTGATGCATTGCCTGATATTACGAGCAACCAGGTGCAGGTGATCACTGTATCGCCCTCACTTGCTGCACCGGAAGTGGAGCGGCTGATCACTTTTCCGTTGGAACAGGCCAATGCTAATATACCCGGCATAAAAGAAATGCGTTCCATTTCCCGTTTCGGCCTTTCTGTAGTGACAGTTGTATTTTCTGATGAAACGGATATCTACTGGGCCCGTCAACAAGTTGGTGAACGGCTTAACCAGGTGAGAGCGGAGATACCTGCCAGCGCAGGTAATCCCGAATTGGGGCCGGCTACCACAGGTATCGGCGAAATATACCAGTATGTGTTAAGGCCCGCCAAAGGATATGAAAGCAAGTATGACCTGACGGAATTACGTTCCATGCAGGATTGGATCGTAAGGCGTCAACTGCTGGGCACACCGGGTGTGGCCGATGTCAGCAGTTTTGGCGGTTACCTGAAGCAGTATGAAGTAGCTGTGCAGCCAGACCGGTTGAAAAGCATGAAAGTGACTATCGCGGATGTGTTCAATGCTTTGGAAAAAAATAATCAGAATTCAGGTGGTGCTTACATTGAAAAAGGCCCCGCTGCTTTATTCATCCGCACAGAAGGCCTGGCGGAAACTACAGGCGATCTCGAAAAAATATTCATCCGTCATACAGATACAGGCATTCCTGTTTATCTGAAAG
>CBHEUU010000703.1:0-2817 GCA_965990355.1 uncultured Chitinophagaceae bacterium | reverse complement strand
CCACCGGTTGATCTGGCCGACGCGGTAAGTAAAATAAACCGCTTTTGTATAATCCGAGCCAGGCTGAAGTTTAAACATGATCTCATCTGTGGTAGTGCTATACACCAGCATTTTAAAAACGCTGTTGGTCATGAGATCAAATGAATCGGTCATGATCAACCATGCACTCATGAATTCAAAACATGTAGTGTCTTTGGTGAACTTGGCAACGTGTGAACTGGTATTCAATCCCGAGGGGTTGGGATTGGGAACATTGAATTCCACTTTACCAGTAGCTCCGGTGCCGGCATAGTAGGTCCAGCGGCCTGAGCAGGGGCCATTGCCTTCCATATCATCCAGCAGCAGGAACTGGGCGTTCAGCATGCTGGCGAAAAAAAGGCAACAACATAACAATGGCAGTACAATCGTTTTTTTCATTATGTAGTTGTTTAAGGTTGCGTGTAAGTAAGAATAGCTTATTCAGGAATAAACAACATCGCATCAGCAACAACATATCCATTCGCATTTTCCTTCGTTATTTCTGCATAGGCTTTTTCTCCTATTGGTAAACTATATTTTACAATGCTCACCCATTAGCCCGAAGTTAGTCCTTCAACGCGTATGGCATCAGGACGGATCACCTGTATTTTCTCTTTTTTGCCATCAAATATTTTTATTGTGATCGCAGAAGAGAGACCATCCTGTTTGGGCAGATAAGTATACAGGTGATAGATCCCTCCTTTTATTACAGTTGGTGTAAAGCGGATGGATTGATTACCGCTGCCTTCACCCAGGAACATGGATGGGCCATAAGATCCTTTCTTTGCAATTTTCCAGTCACCGCTCATCTTAACATGAAGCTCATCGTTATTATCCACCAGTATTTCCGGCGTGCTTCTATCTGCGAGCGGGTTGCTTTTCAGGATCTGTTGCATCTTCTCAACAGAAATGCCCTGCACAGATGTTTTGTTGTCAATCGCCAGGCAGGCGGCTGTAGCAGCTGATTGCGCCAGTACCATAAACACCGGTTCCATACGTATAGAACCATAAGCGATATGACTTGCAGATAAACAAACCGGCACCAGCAGGTTGGTGCATTCTGTTGTTTTAGGAATAATAGATCTATAGGAAACAGGATAAGGTCCGAAGCCACCGATCTGCACATCGCCTTCATTTTTTACCATGCCATTTACTACCAGCCGCTGGCAATTGTGTGAATCCATCGTGTATGCCGCCATGCCGGCCTCATCTTTCACCACTTCTTTTCCTTCACAATTGGCTTGCGTCATTACATATTCCCCGATCATACGGCGGGCTTCACGAACATACATTTGCGGCGACCAGTTGCCATTGTCAGTATATTCATCTTTGGGATAACCCCATTTCAACATCTCTTCGCGCAGATGCTGCGGCATACGCGGATCGTGACCAATGAAATACAATAATCCTTTATTGTAATCTTCATGCTGCTTAACAATTTTTTTCCGTGCGGCATAATCTCCTTCCACGTATCCTTCATTCATTCCGATCATGTCGGTGGAGAAAGCTCCCATATTATTGATATCCGTTTTCTGGTTGGGCATCAGGTCAAACTTGAGGAAGGCCCAGAGGTCTTTAGCAGGTTTTTTTTCCAGCACACGCAGCAACAGTTCATAACGGGTGGAATCATAATCTGCCGGTCTTTCGATCGGAATGATATTGCCAGGACGGTTGCTCAGGCAAATGCGGAAATTATAAGCCTGTACTTTTTTATCACCGCTGCCTTGTGGTGCAAGTGTTTCTTTGCTGATACCCCAGAGCAATCCGCTTTCAGGTTTGCCGGGAATTTTATAAGGGTCTACTCCATCAGGAAACTGATGCTGATCTCTTAATTGCACACCGTTGTATGTTTCTCCATACACACTGTTTGCTTCACGGCCTACTGTATAGGAAACACCAGCTTTTGCCATCAGGTCGCCTTCGTAGGAGCAGTCAATGAACATCTTTGCTTTTATGCTGCGCTGTTCTGTTCCTGCGCCTGTTTTGTTGATGATGATGGACGTGATCGCATCTTTTTCTTTGCTGGCTGCTATCAACACATGATTATAGATCACTGTTACTTTTGCTGCTTTGATGTATTCACGGAATATGTCTTCCGCTACATGCGGCTCAAATATCCATTGCTCAAACTTTCCGTAATGCCGGCCAATGCGGCGGTAGAAATTCCGTGACAAACCAGTGATCGCATATTTATTACCGATATCAGTATAGCCCAACCCACCTGAACTAAGTCCACCCAGGTGATTGCCTGGCTCTATCAATATCACTTTCTTATTAAGTTTACTTGCTGTATAAGCGGCTATCACACCAGCGGAAGTGCCTCCATAAATACAGATATCCACTTCTGTAACGGTTTGCGCTTTAGTTTGTCCGCAAGCAAACAAGATCATGCAGCACAACGCTACAACTCCACGCAGTTGTCTCATTATTATGTTATTGTAATGAAGAAGAAGGGAAGCCGGTGCTATACCCGCCACTTCCCTTTGTTGGGTTTTTGCGCCAGTAATGTTTTAATAGCCTGGATTCTGATCACGTGTGGGATCAATGGCTTTATTATAATTGTACTCACCGGTCGGGATTGGCCATAGCATATGTTTTTCTGCTACTGTCTTTCCTTTTACGGCCAGGATGGTTTGTTTGGCAATACCGAGACGTTTCATATCCAGCCAGTGTTTGCCTTCAGAGATATTTTCGTAAGCCCTTTCTTTAACTATGAGTGATATGAAAGCATCCAGGCTTGAATAATCAGACAGTTTGAAATCAAAATCGTCATTGGGCACGGTAGCTGGTTTACAATAT
>CBHEUU010000702.1:0-2817 GCA_965990355.1 uncultured Chitinophagaceae bacterium | reverse complement strand
GTAATTCCTGTCAGAAACAAGTGATGGACTTTACAGGAATGAGTGATGAGAAACTTGCTGCTTTTTTCCGTAAGTCCGATACTTCAGTTTGCGGCAGGTTCCGGAAGGAACAATTGGAAACAGACCTTATGATTCCTCAAAAGCGAATCCCCTGGATTAAATATTTTTTTCAGATAGCCTTACCCGCTTTTTTGTTTTCATCAAGACTGCAAGGTCAGGACAAAAAACTGATCGGCGATACAGCTGTTGTAATCCTGCCGGCCGAATCAGGGGAAAATACTATTGAAAAAAAAGTAGCCAAGCAGGCATTCAAAGTGCTTACCGGCCGGGTAGTGGATGCGGAAGGAAACGGGATTGGTTTCGTAAGCATATGGCGTGAAAACTCCTTACAAGGTACAGCTACTGACAGTGCGGGTTATTTCAGGCTGACGGTAAATGAGAAAGACTCGTTGATACTGCTTAAAATCTCTTCTATCGGTTATGTTGGCCGTACCATTCAATTTGATCTTACCAAAGGGAATGCCATTCCTGCTATACTGCTCGAAAGGGAAGAGATGCTGGGTGAAGTTATTATAGTAGGACTTGTCGCTCCTGTTAAAAAAAGAACTCCCATGATCATTCCTCCAATTATGGATACAGCATCCCGGCACTTCAAAGTGTTTCCCAATCCCATCCCTTCTGGTGGCAGTTTGAATATTGAATTGACCAATAAACTAAAAGAAGGTTATTATAATTTGCTGGTTACCGGCCTGGATGGCAAACGTGTTTTTCAGAAAGAGATATGGATTGATGCGGAAGCAAAGGTGATGAACATAGAGCTTCCCTCTATCACTGCCGGTAATTATATTCTTAGTTTGAAAAACCGGAAAACAGGGAAGGAATTTGGAGAGAAGCTGATAATACAATAGTAATTGAAAATTGAGCGTTGATTATTGAATATTGATTATTCTACGCCAGGCGTAAAAATATTCAATATTCAATAATCAACGCTCAATTTTCAATGTTCAGGTCAGGAGCGGCCTGTATTAAATGCCGGATGAAAATTTTCCAGGGTCTTTCTCAAAAACTCCCGGTCGAGATGGGTATAGATCTCTGTGGTTGTAATGCTTTCATGGCCCAGCATTTCCTGCACAGCACGAAGATCCGCTCCGCCTTCCACCAGGTGGGTGGCAAAAGAATGACGGAACGTATGCGGCGATACGGTTTTATGAATGCCGGCTTTTTTGACAAGACTTTTAATAATAAGAAAGATCATTACCCTTGATAATTTACTGCCGCGGTTATTTAAGAACACAATGTCTTCACTGCCGGGTTTAGGCTGGGTATGAACTCTGATCTGTTTTATATAAAGCGTGAGATATTTAATAGCACTGCTGCCAATGGGCACCAGCCTTTCCTTATCGCCTTTGCCCAGCACGCGGATAAAACCCACATCAAGATAAAGCTGGGAAAGTTTCAGGTTCACTACTTCACTTACCCGCAAGCCGCAGCTATACATCGTTTCCAGGATGGCTTTATTTCTTCCTCCCTCCGGCTTGCTGAGGTCCAGTTGCGCAATAATGTTTTCTATTTCTTCATAGCTTAATACATCCGGTAAAGCCCTTTTCAGTTTGGGTGCTTCCAGCAGTGTGGTGGGATCAATGTGTACGATATTTTCCAGCAAACAATATTTATAGAATGCTTTGATACCGGAAATGATCCTGGCCTGCGAGGTAGGTGTCATGCCAAGCTCTGTGATCCATTTCAGGAAGTACTGCAGGTCTTTAAGCCCGATGTCGCCAGGATTTTTTAAAGAAGAAACCTCCTGCAGGTATTGCGTGAGTTTATCAATATCCCGCAGGTAGGCTTCTATGGAATTATCAGCCAGTGATTTTTCCAGTTGCAGATAGGCTTTGAATCCCTTTTTATAAGCCTCCCACATAGTAAGCGTTTATAGTTTTCGCTTTATTTCAGTTCAATTGTCTTCGATTTCTCTTCCCATTTATCGCCGATCTTCACTTTTGCCCAGATGTTGGTAGGAGTGACATTCACTGAATCGATAAAATCATGTATGTTGTCATAATCAATTTCCAGTCTTTGTCCGAAGGTCATCATCGCCTGTTTGCCGGTAGCCATATCTTCCACAAAGAGATTGCCGCGGTCTGAATAAGCGATCAATCCTTTGGCAACGGCAAACTTGGGATCGAAAGAATTAATGGCGCTGGTTTTACGGCCAAGCGCATCACGTCCGTTGAAAGGGATTTTCAGGAGGTAGCCACGGCCATTGCTGCAATCGTTGAAAGCCACCCATGCATAGCTGGTGTCTTTGATAAAGCAGCTGACGGCTTTAGGGTTCAGTTTTACAGGAGCCCCAACCAGGTCGGGTATCCCCAGTTTACGATTATCACCCATGCCACTATAGCTCCAGGCAATGGTATCGGCATTGCAGTTTGCGGCGCTGATAAACACATAAGGTTTCAGGGGGTGTGCATCATCAACAAATTTCATACTGTCTTTCAGGCAAATGGTATCACAGAAAGAAGGCGGGCCGCCGGCAGATTTACAGGAGCTGAAGGCCCATGCGATGGATACGGTAATAACAAGCAAAAGAGCTGTTCTCATATTTTGTTGGTTTAGTGAGTGAAACAAAAGTAACTAATGACAGGTTTCGGGGTAAATAATTTTTAGAAGGCGTTGTGATGACTTGTTGGATAGACTAATTCAAAATATAAGGCTGCCTTCCTGTCTTCCCGCCTTACCGGTAAAAAAAATGCTTACCGTTTTTTATTTTTACCGGTAAGGCGGGAAGACGGGAAGGGGTTACTATTGTTGCTACAG
>CBHEUU010000701.1:0-2836 GCA_965990355.1 uncultured Chitinophagaceae bacterium | reverse complement strand
TTTTTTCTTTAAAGCTATCGGGTATAAAAACGGGTGTTTCTGCTACCCGGAATTCAATGGCGCCGGGATAGGAATTATGTAATTCCTGCAGGAATGCTTCGTATATAGCGGTAGTGAACTTTTCGTTGAATTGCTTACGGATGCCTGGTATCATGTATCACCTGCTTTTGTTTGAGGAAGATACTTAATCCGGTTGAAAGAATAATACCTTATGCCATTTCAGGTATCCCTGCTCCCACCAGTTGACCGATAGCCTTGTTCAGGAAATTAGGCAATACATGAGCATAAGTCCATCTGATCTTATCCGGATCGTTCAACTGTTCCAGCATGCTGGCCAGTTTTTCCTCTCCATGATTTTCGATCACCGTTTTCTTCCGCTCTTCTGTTTGCAGGTGCAGGCTCATGCCCTGTGCATCTGCTTCAGGATGGAATTGGGTACCGATCATATATTCATTAAAGCGGATGCCCATTACAGCCCTTTCATAAGGAACATGCGGCCTGCTTTTTTCAATACATAATATTTCACCGCCCATATCTTCCAAAAGGCCATGGTTGGGTTGTATTACCTGGTAGTCTCTACTGTCTACTGCATAAAAAGGATCACGAAGGCTATCAAACACAGGTTCTTCATGCCCTGCAGGCAGCATGTGCACAGGGAAAACGCCAAAAGCAGTCGACCTTCTTTTGCATACCAATCCTGCATTGAAATAACGGCAGGCCAACTGGAAGGAATGGCAAATAAAGAAGACATGCTTTTTTTGTGTATTGGCGGGATTACTGTTCCAGCGCATGATCTCTTTCACCCATTTGCACCAGGAAATATCCCAGTCATCAAACCGGCTGGAGAGCGGGTCGCCAGGACCACCGCTTGAGATATAGATATCGTAAGAAGTATCGGGAACTTCGTTTTTCAGGCGCACATCAAACTCGGTGGATTGGACATCGAGATCGTTTTGTTCCGCCCAGTCTTTAATGATCTGACGGATACAACGCATCCCCTGGTTGGCTTGTCCTTCATACAGGTCGAGAATGGCTATACGGACTGATCTGTTTTCATTCCAAATCATCCGGCAAACATACAAAAATTTGATGAGAGAGGGTGGCTGTGGAGTGATAGGGATCTGTTATCTTTTTTCGTACACTTTTTCCCCACCCAGGTAGGTTTTTAGTACCTGTGACTGAAGCAGTTCGTGTTCCCCTGCTTTCATGATATCCCTGTCAAGGATAATAAAATCGGCCAGTTTGCCTGGCTCCAGGCTGCCTTTTTCATTTTCTTCAAAGTTGGACCTGGCAGCCCAGATGGTCATACCGCGCAGGGCTTCCTGGCGGTTCAGGGCATTTTCAGTCTGGAACCCCTTCTCCGGCCAGCCTTTGGCATCTTTGCGGATCACGGCCGCATAAAATGTTTTGAAAGGAGAAATATCTTCCACAGGAAAATCGGTACCGAGTGGGATCCAGCCGTTTTGCTGTAGCAATTGTTTATAAGCGTAAGCGCCTTTCACTCTTTCCGGCCCAAGACGTTTATCAGCCCAGTACATATCTGAAGTGGCATGAGTTGGCTGCACGGAAGGAACAATGGAGGAAGCGCCGAAGAGATTGAAGTCTGCGGGGTTGATCACCTGCGCATGTTCAATACGCCAGCGGCGATCATTTTTACCATGCAGGTATTTGTTGTAAATGTTCAGGATGGTACGGTTGCCGCTATCGCCAATGGCATGGGTGCACATTTGGAAATCACGTTGGGCGATCCAATTAGCCACTGAATCAAAATGCTCAGGACTGCTTAAAAGAAAACCGTAATGGCCGGGTTTATCGCTGTAAGGTTGCAACAGGCAGGCACCCCTTGAGCCCAATGCTCCATCTCCATACACTTTGAAGCCTCTTACATGGAGGCGGCCGGTACGGATAATTCCTTTTTTATCGAGATAATCATAGTTGTTTTTTTCATCGCTCAGCATTACATAGAGGCGCATTTTAAGATCACCACTGTCTTGCAGCGCCCTGATCTGATCAACGGTAGTATAGTTCAATCCGCAATCATCAATAGTGGTAAGGCCAACTGCAAAGCAATTACGCTCTGCCTGTTGCAAAGCCTCTTTAAATTGCTGACTGTTCGGTGGAGGTATTTTGGCAGATACAAGATCCACGGCATTATCGATCAATATACCGGTGAGTTTTCCTTTGATCGTTTCCACTTCCCCGCCGGTAAGTTTATCTCCGGGTTTTACACCGGCTATGTCAAGTGCTTTCTGGTTGGCGATTGCGGCATGACCATCAATCCTTGCCAGCAATACTGGCTGGTCAGGGAAAAGCTCATTCAGTTTCTCATTGCTGGGAAATTCTTTGGCGGACCAATCATTCTGGTCCCATCCACGCCCGAAGATCCATTGGTCTTTTGGTAAGCCTTTGGCAAAATCGTTTACACGATGCAGGATATCTTCCCAGCTTTCAGTGCCTGCCAGGTTTACGGTAAGCAACCCGGTGCCGTAGGCAGTAAAATGCGCATGTGCGTCAATAAAACCAGGATAGATAAATTTGCCCCGTGCATCTGATGTTTCTTTAGGATTATATTTTTTCTCCAGTTCATTCTTATTGCCTGTTGCCAGTACTATCCCATCTTTTATCACCATTGCTTCGGCAATGGAAAAAGAAGAATCCACGGTGTAAATGGTGGCATTGAAAATGAGCAGATCGGCTTTCTGTTTGGCTGTGCAGGAAAACAGAAATATGGCAAAAGCAATAGGCAGGAGTCGTTTTTTCATCCCAGCAAGATAATTATTTAATGATTATCTTTTCATAGTCAGATTTTTCCCACCAAGACTACAAAGAACACAAA
>CBHEUU010000700.1:0-2837 GCA_965990355.1 uncultured Chitinophagaceae bacterium | reverse complement strand
TTAAGAAACCTTCCCGGATCTTTTTGCAGGCCATTATTACAGTAGCAGCAATCAATGCGTAAAGAAAAATTCTCTTATTCATAAAAATGCTTTGACCAGTTAAAAATATTATTTAGCTTTTTGTGAAAAAAAGTGTGTGATAATTACTGAGCACATGCAAAGTACCCGTGGTGGTAAAAATGCCTGAAGTTTGACAATCTACACTTTCATCAACAAATTCAGGAGGAATTGTAGTAGGATCAGGCTCATCGGTATCAAGGGTGCCAACTACCTTAGTGAAATTGATATAATCGACATGATCGATATAGGCATTGTAGTTATTGATCCTCCTTAATTTGATATAAAGCCTCGTATCAGCAGCCAACGGGCCCATCAAACTTTGATAATATTTACCTGTGATGCTTAGGTTTTCCCGCTTAATGGTTTCGGGGAACATATATAACTTTAGTGAATCCCGCAACACATTTGCGTCGAGGTCAGCCATATAGAAGCTAATGTTCTCATCACCCGTCTGAATGATCTTTTCCTTTTTTTTGATGGCCAGATAAGCTCTGACGCCCCAATCGGGTACGGCAAAAAAAGTTATATTCCCATTCACAGCATCTTTCAATCCTGCCAGGTCTATGGCCTTAATCAAAGAATCAAAGGACCCATGCTGCTTGAGATAATCATAGGTAGTCATATTTACATTAGCATTATGAAGGCCGCCGTCATTTTTATAATCGTCTTTTTTGCATGAGAACAGGCCGGCCGCCAGTGTCAATATGAAAAGGAAATAGTTAATTCTGGTTTGCATATATGTTGTTTTAAATGCCTGGAGTTAAATTTTGCCTTTCCAGAATTCAGTCTGGACAAGATATTTATTTTCTTTAAAGAGTGACGGGGCTACGGGCCAGTAAAAGCCCTCTTTTCTGAAACGTTGTTCATTCAGCCAGGGAATTATATCAATACATTTCCTGGTCCTTACCAGATCATAGAAGAGGTGGCCTTCCAAAAACAGCTCTTTACCTCTTTCAATGATATACTCCGACAGAACAACACTTTTTGTAGCCGTTGCAGGAACATACCCGCCAGGATCACCTCCGTTTCTTTTTCTAAAACCATTTATGATTTCGATGGCCGTAGCTGTTTGATCCTTGTATAAAGCAATTTCAGCCTTTAGCAATAGCATATCTGACAGCCGGAAAATGTTCATATTATTACTAAAGTATGCGTCAAGTTTTTGTGCAGGGTTCCTGTATATTATATTGCTGTACTTTATAGCCGTAGGATATGAACTCTCTATATAATCAAAATTTTTTCTGAGGCGGATATCTTTTGTATCTCTCACCTTGGTTTGCATTTCCTTCCATTCCCAAACATTTAGGGTAGCATTCCATACCCATCCCCAGCTACTGGTAAGTGTGTAAAAATGGCTATTGAGATAATCCGGTTTTACATACAAGAATGCGTTGGCTGAGAAATAACTTACATACCGGTTATCCAGGAACAAACCGGAAAAAGGCTGTGTGGTCCCTTCCTGGGAACTTTCGCTTTTATTGATCTCAAAAATACTTTCAGCAGACCGGCCTATAAAGGTCTGATAGTAATTGGCCGTATCAGTCAACACATAACCGCCTTTCGTTTCTATTTCATTAATGGCTTCGGCTGCTTTATCAATATCCTGGAGGTCTGGTGCATCAGTTTGCACACTTGCCACCGTACCTCTCCATAAATAAAGATGTGCTAACAATGCATATACTGCTCCTTGGTTTGCAGTCACTGCCTTATCCCCGGCAGTAAAGTAGGTCCATTTCAAATTCTCTATAGCTGCTTTGCAATCCTTCTCGATCTGTGCCATCACTTCCAGCTTGGCAGTACGGCCAAGATGGGGAGCGTTGATGGGATCATCATAGGCTTCAACTATCAACGGAACGTCGCCCCAGGTCCTGACCAGCATAAAATAAGTAAGTGCCCTTATAAACAAAGCCTGCCCTCTGATATTTTTACGGTATTCTTCGGGATTCGGATGATAACTTAATATCTCGTCAGAAACCTTTTCTATTTCCTTTAAAATAACGTTGGACATGGCAATGGTTTTATAATAACCTGTCCAATCACCCAAAGCGGCGGCAACATAGTTGTGGGAAAAGTTTCCATTGTGTACATCAATATTTCCCTGTCCGTCGTTGCCGCTGCGTAATGTATAACTAACATCTGCTGCTGACTCTCCGTAAACATAATAGCGGTTATATGTGCCGTAAAGGCCGGTAGACAGTACATCGCGTAACATTGCATAGTTTCCGGATACTGCGCTTGTACCTGCACGAGGATCTTTCCAGAACTCCTCATTGTAGGTAGAATTTCTGGGTTTCTGATCAAGCACTTTATTGCAGGATGCTGCTGCCAATGCAACCAGTCCAAGGGTCAGGAGTATTGTTTTATCCAGTCTCATTGTAAATATTGTTTCAGGGTTTAAAATTGAAGTTGCAATCCAATTGTATATTTCTTAGGGATTGGATATCCCCCTCCGGTATATTGCCCGTAATAATCTACCGCTTCGGCATCTGGCAGGCGGTCCGATTGCTGGAACATTAACACGTTGTCCATTACGCCGTAAAAACGCACCTGGCTTAATTTCCATTTATTAATAATCCGGGCAGGCAGATCATACGAAAAACTTATGCTTTTAAGCCGTACATATCCTCCTTTTTCCAGCCAGAATGTTTGACCCCGGACATAATAGTATCTGTAAGTACTCATTGGATAAGCAGGATAACTTGCCTTATCACCAGGTTTCCTCCATATATTCATTTTGGAGAAATCAGGTGTGGAAATCCTTGCAAAATATGCAAGAT
>CBHEUU010000699.1:0-2843 GCA_965990355.1 uncultured Chitinophagaceae bacterium | reverse complement strand
CTAATGCTTCTTTTGTCATGACAGGCAATCTTGATTTGAATAAGTGCTTTTATTTGCTTAACAAGCCATCAAAAATAGGGGAAATTTATTTAAGTGTCATTTCTACACTAATTTTTTTAAATAAAACCTCCTGCATTTACAAAGGGCAGATCTGATCAGGGTTGGGAAAAATAAGCGGCCTCTTTGGCCAGGTCAAGGAAAGGATACCTGTCCTGCAAGGCTTTTACTTTTTCAAGATGGGTGGCCAGGAACTGCTGGTGGGCCTGCGTAGATGGCTGGAAGGCCCTGTGCTTACGGGCTATAACGATCTTTTTTATTTCCTGCATTAGCTGGCGGGATGCAGGATCAATACAGGATTCAGCAAATTTATCCAGCACAAAGCTTGTAGCAGAATAGTTAGGATGCACCAGGTCAATGTCATAAAAACGGTAATCCCTCAACACATCAATCACCAGCTCATAGGCGGGGAAATAGTGCAGGCCATCAAACTTGTTGGCGATATGATGCACGGCTTCTATCAGGCGGGCCTTGCTGCGGTTGTTTTCCACCACTCCATCACGGATATGCCGCACAGGACTTACCGTGAAAAGAATATTGAGATTGGGATTGAAACGTTTCAATTGATGATAGCAATTGTCGAGCAAGGTCACGGTCTCATCAATTGCCAGCAAATGCTTATTGAACC
Organism: uncultured Chitinophagaceae bacterium; assembly: GCA_965990355.1. Classification (GTDB taxonomy): domain Bacteria; phylum Bacteroidota; class Bacteroidia; order Chitinophagales; family Chitinophagaceae; genus Terrimonas_A. Next base: position 2,158 of record CBHEUU010000699.1, on the reverse strand, counting down.
ATTGTGCCGGTGCACGGTGGCAATTAGCAACTCCCTCTCCTGTTTTGCCTCCGGCCTGTTCTGTCAGCCTGTAGGAAAAAGAAGAGCCCAACGTTATGATAACCCAGTTCGCTTCTTTCAGAAAATCGTGTGCCTGCTGGCGGGCCTCATTCATCAGTTGCAGGCAAACTGCTGCATCGGGATGGGAGAAGCGGGAATGATGTTCCCAACTGTTCCAGACCTCATTCAGATAAAAAAGGTCTTTCTCCGTGTATTCCCTGTTCTGTATATAACGCACCAGGCTTTTACAAACACTGGCAGGATCAAATAAAATACCGTTCGGATTCTGCAGCACAGGAAACTTCAATTCCTGCAAGGTGTTACCAATATGCTCAGTAAAGCAGGAACCGATCAACAGGATCTTATCGTTATAATTGATGGGACTGGGTAGAGATTTGATATCGATATTCACCATGAAATCCATAAGCACAAAGTTTTAAATAAAAATCTCCCCGGCAATACGCAAACTGTTTTCCAATGCCTGTTTGTCCAGGTTAAGTAAGCTTCCCTGCTCTTCCAGGTAATCAATCATCCATTCTGTATTCATATTTCCCACCAGTTCGTCATTGGCCATCGGGCAGCCGCCAATTCCTTTCAGTGCACCATCAAAACGTTTGCAACCGGCTTTCCTGGCAGCTTCCAGTTTTTCCTTCCAGTTGTCCGGTGTGGAATGCAAGTGAACACCAATTTCAATACCGGGTAATGATTCTTCAAGATAAGCTGTAATATCGTATACCTGTTCCGGCGTGGCAAGCCCTACGGTATCAGCCAGTGAAATGATTTGGATATCGAGGGCTACCATTTTATTCACCCATTCAAATACGATCTCTTCCGAATAAGGATCACCATAGGGGTTACCAAAACCCATGGAGATATACACCACCAGTTTCTTTCCTGTTTTCACGCAGATATTCTGTATTTCTTCCACCCTTTCAAATGATTGCGTTGTTGAAAAGTTTCCGATACAGAAAAGGGAAAGCCCAGAAAAGAAATAGCATCATAAACGCTGGCTTCTTCTGCCCCGCGCTGGTTGGCAATGATCGCCAGCAGGCGGCTATTGGTTTCGCTGAGATCGAGTTGCTCCACCACTTCCTTTGTATCTGCCATCTGGGGAATGGCTTTGGGTGAAACTAAACTGCCAAAATCAATAGTGTCAAAACCTACTTTGAGTAAGGAATTGATATATTCAATTTTGCGGGCGGTAGGAATAAAATGCTTCCAGCCTTGCATTGCGTCCCGTGGACATTCGATGAGTTTGATGGCAGAACTATTCATAACCGTTGCAAAGATATAACAAGCGTCTGATTACACATCTACCCGCTGCCGCATCACTTCATAGAGGATCATGCCTGTGGCCACAGACACATTCAGGCTTTCAAAATCATTGACCATAGGGATTTTGATCTTCTCATCACATATTTTCAGCAAAGCAGGATATATGCCTTTTTCTTCACTACCCATTACGATAGCAGCCGGTTCCCGTAAATCGCAATCGTAAACATTTTTAGCAGCTTTCATTTCACTGGCGTATACCTTGATACCGTTCAGATGCAATTCGTCCACGGCTTTCATCAAACTGTTCACTCGGCATACGGGCAGCTTTTCCAAAGCCCCTGCAGACGTAAGGATCGCATCTTCATTCAATGCCCCCACCCCTTTATCAGGAATAATGATCGCCTGCACACCACAGCAATAAGCGGTGCGGGCAATTCCACCAATGTTGCGGATATCTGTAATGCCATCGAGTATCAGGAATAAAGGAACTTCACCTTTATCCACTACAAAGGAGATCATTTCCTGTAGATCATGATACTGCACTTTGGCGATCTGTGCCACGCAGCCCTCATGTTCGCCTACATTAAAACTATTAAGCTTGGCCACCGGCACATAGTTCACCGGAACCCCGGCCTCGGCAGCCAGCCGCTTTATTTCACTGATATCGGCTCCCTGTACTTTGGTATCAAGATAGATCCTGTCCAATGCCTGTCCGGAACGGAGAGCAGTAATAATTGCCTGGCGACCTATCACCAGGGAACTTTTTTTGGGGCGATGCTGAGAGCGGAAATTTTTCACTATGCAAAGAAAAGAAAAGAGAGGGAGTTTGAGTTCATTTTAAACG
>CBHEUU010000698.1:0-2846 GCA_965990355.1 uncultured Chitinophagaceae bacterium | reverse complement strand
GAAGTGTTTTACTGAGGGGCCTACCAGGGTAGCGCCATTACAGAAATCGATACCCAGGCCTACGCCTGTTTTGTAAGAACTTTGTGCACGAGAACCTGTGGCTGTTAAAAGAAAGCCGGCTAAAATAAAGCCAAGAATAAAGACTTTTCTCATAATTTTCTTTGTCAAAAATGGTTTTAAAATGGTGCTTCAGATGCTTAATTGCCATTTTTATGCCAGAATTCGTAAACGGGTTGTAAACACTGGTTTAGCTGTTGAAAAAATCTGACAAAAAAATACCTGAAGAACTTTTCAGTAAATAGTAATAGAACGGAAATAATACCGTTTATTGATAGCGCCGCGAAGGTAACAAAAACGAATGTTGAAGAGATGAGTGAGAACTGGTATTACATCAACGGCGATTGAAGTATACGAAAGCTCCACTCAAGAAAGTAAAAAAAAAGCTGTCCAGTAAAGGGTTTGCTTTGTAAATTCAAATTATTTCCTCCAACTTTGCACACATTAAATCCAATTATATCGAATGGGACTTTTTAACTGGTTTACACAAGAGATTGCAATGGATCTGGGTACTGCCAACACCCTAATTATACATAACGATGAGGTAGCTGTAAACGAACCAAGTATAGTAGCGCTGAACAGGAACAATCCGAAAGAAGTGCTGGCCGTGGGGAAAAAAGCGCTGATGATGCATGAAAAAACACATGAGAGCATCCGTACTGTACGCCCACTCAAAGACGGTGTAATTGCTGATTTCAACGCTGCAGAACTGATGATCAGGGAACTGATAAAATTAGTTTACCCGAAAAAACCTCTTTTTCCGCCCAGCTGGAGAATGATGATCTGTATCCCATCTTCCATCACGGAGGTGGAAAAACGTGCTGTACGTGATAGTGCTGAGCAGGCTGGTGCCAAAGAAGTATATCTCCTGCATGAGCCAATGGCTGCTGCCCTTGGTATAGGCATTGATGTGGAAGAGCCTGTTGGTAATATGATCATTGATATAGGCGGTGGCACAACAGGTATCACCGTTATCGCTCTGGCAGGTATCGTATGCGATCAGAGTATCCGTATCGCCGGAGATGAATTTACTGCTGATATCATGGAAGCTCTTCGCCGCTATCATAGCCTGCTGATCGGTGAACGTACTGCTGAGCAGATCAAGATACAGGTAGGCGCTGCCATGAAAGACCTGGACAACCCACCTGATGATATTCCTGTAAATGGCCGCGACCTGGTGACCGGTATCCCCAAACAGATCATGGTGAGCTACCAGGAAATTGCCGAAGCACTGGATAAAAGCATTTTCAAAATAGAAGAAGCCATCCTGAAAGCACTGGAACAAACACCACCGGAACTGGCCGGGGATATTTACCGCCGCGGACTTTACCTGACAGGTGGCGGAGCTTTATTGAGAGGTCTTGATAAAAGGCTTAGCCAAAAGATCAAATTGCCGGTGCATGTTGCCGATGATCCGCTGAAAAGCGTGGTACGCGGTACAGGCATTGCCCTTAAGAATTACGATAAGTATCCTTTTGTAATGAGATAGCGGTCTCCGGCTTCAGATTTCAAACCAGCCCCCTTGCGAAATATATTTCTCTTTATCCGGCGTTTTTTCACCGTCATCATGTTCCTGATATTGCAGGCGGTGTCAATATGGTTTTTATTAAAATATAATAAATTCCATAGGGCAAAAGGTTTGAGCGCTGCAAATGAAGTGACCGGCTGGTTCAATTCCAAATACAATAATGTAGAAGACTTCTTCAAAATGAAGGAAGAGAACCGCAGGATACTGCGGATGAATGATTCGCTGATCAACCTGCTTTCTTCCAATTTTGTAAAGAATGATACCAGCAACGTGGTAGTGAAGGATTCCATTCCTTTTGACACAACGGGCAGCTACCGCCATTACGTTTGGCGCGAAGCCCAGGTAGTGTACAATACGGTGAATGCTGAAAAAAACTATGTTCAGATCAGCCGTGGATCCAATCAGGGCATAAAAGACAATATGGGCGTATTCAGCTCTGATGGCGGGCTGGTGGGACAGGTAGTGAACGTAAGCCCTAATTACAGCCAGGTGATGAGCCTGCTTCACGTGCAGAATAAAGTGAACGTGCTGGTAAAAAAGACCAAAAACTCCGGAACGCTTTCCTGGGATGGAAAAGACTACCGGTTCCTGACCCTGAACAATATTCCCAAAAGCGATTCCCTTGTAAAAGGAGATACTATTGTTACCGGTAACTATTCTCTCAGCTTTCCCCCGGGTCATATGGTGGGAACAGTGGAAGAGATTATAAAAGATAATTCCACCAACTTTTATGTGCTGAAGATCAGGACAGCGGCCAATTTCAGCAACCTGCAACAGGTGATGGTAGTAGAAAACCTGCAGTATGCAGATCAGGAGCAGTTGCTACAGGACACAAGAAAGAAAGTAGATGATGCTAAAAAAACAACCAGGTGAGTGATCTGTTAAGAAATATCGTCCGTTTACTGCTGTTCATACTGGTGCAGGTGTATGTGCTGAATAAGATTCCGCCATTGCATCAATACATTATACCCTATCTCTATTACCTGTTCATCCTTTGGCTGCCTTTTAACATATCCCGTATCAGCCTGCTTTTTGTTGGCTTTATTACCGGCATGGCGCTGGATTATTTTACCAATACACCCGGCCTGCATGCAGCAGCCTGCGTGCTGGTAGCTTATGTGAGACCATTTATTATCAATATTCTTTCTCCTAAGGATTCTTCAGAATTCAACTACCGGGAACCTTCACCCCGCTCTATGGGATGGACGCCTTACCTGGTGTATGTGCTTATCCTGACAGTGTTCCATCATTTTTACCTGGT
>CBHEUU010000697.1:0-2856 GCA_965990355.1 uncultured Chitinophagaceae bacterium | reverse complement strand
GGTGATATAAATCAGGGTCATGAATACGGCATACACACCGATCATACCCCACTCCATTTTATAGCGGAACGGATGTACCATGATATCCAGCAGTTCACTGAAAAGGGTAAATGGTTTAGCCAACACATCCCAGGTATTGAAACGGAGATAACGACCGATATAAACACCAAATGCATTCAGCCACATCACCACAAAAACCACGAGCAATGAAAAAGGACGGCCACTTACTTCCTGTAGAATGGTTTCCACTTTGCGAACAGAAAGAAGCCCGAGTAAAAGACCATTCCAGGCAAAGGAGAATATCAAAAGCAGATCGAACCATCTCGGTGCATTGTTAAAATCATCCAGGTGAAACAGATCAGTAACAATGTAAAAAGCATTAGGGATAAACAGCAGCCATGCAATTAATGTCAATGCAAGAAAAAATTTATTTTTCCATACCTGCTGATGTGAACCCAGCCATTGGCTGATTGCATAAGGAACAAAAGCCAGGAAAAGATTCCAGATAAGAAAAAGATGGGTCAGTTGCCCGGTGACCAACACGCGCGCTGCAATCAACAAACAACTGAAACCGCAGGAAATAAGCAGCCATTGCTGCAGGTTCCAGCTGGGAGTTTCCAGTTTTTTCACAATGGTTTTATATAACATGATTCAGGATTTTTGGTAAGAAAATAATAAGGCCTGTAATTAGTGCTGTGATCGAAATAACCAGTACAGCTCCTGCTGCCAGATCTTTGATCAAACCTGCTTTTGGATGAAAACCGGGTGATACAAAATCAACCAGGTGTTCAATAGCTGTATTCATGATCTCTGCAGCCCATACTGCACCAGTCACGATCAGCAATGCCAGCAATTCTGCACCAGCGATATGGAAATAAAAGATACCTGCTGCAACGCCAGCCGTAGCAGCGAGATGGATGCGGGCATTGGCTTCCTCCCGGAAGAACCGGCTGATGCCTTTGAAGGCATAGCGGAAACTAAGTACCCGTGACTTGATGGTTAAAGAACCTTGTTTCATTGTATTAAATTGATTTCATGTTGTACGATAAGTCGTTTGAATTGTTGATAACGGATGAGAATGGTCAGTAAAACTGCAATCATTGCAGGGATACATATTATTAACACTTTAGGGTCGAAACCATAAAATATAATCATTACTATAAAGGCTTCGAAAGCGATGGTACATGGTGCAGCAATGATCCATACTATCAACCGCGTTTGAAAACTATGTGGCGCGGGCACAATTATGCTGAGACATATATACGCAAATAACAATGCGGGAAGAGATAAGACCAATGAACAGATAAAAACCATCCACAGAAAACCAGGTTCAACAACAAAATCAAGTTCAGTAAAGTAACTTGGCACTATCAACCTTAACATCAATATCACCAAAGGATGTATCAGATTCGCAACAAACCATGTATTGATTATATGTAATGGCATACTTTAATTGATTTAGTTTTTTTGAGTTACAGCTTCGAGCCTGTTTATTTTTTTATAGCAAATAGTCAACGGCACCAACCCAGCCACTCCAAACAAACAATCAATAAATCTCCACCCAAGCGGTATTCCCCGATAATATCCGGCGATCAATGCAAAAGGCACTATCATCCAGCAAGCAATCATACCAAACTCGATCACCCATTTATTCCGCACAGGATCACGGAATGGTCCAATAAACAGAATCGCCAGTATGAAATGAGCAAAAGCAAGCCAGTCATAACCATAAGCCAGGAATGGTGCCTTCTTATTTGTTTCCATCAACGCTGTGTGTACTTTATGCAACCAGAATCCAAGTGATGTATCAGCTGAAAAAAAACGGACCAGGAATCCCAGCTCCTGCTCAACAGGAATAGCAGTCAAACCACTCAGAAAAAGGCTGATCATAAAAAACACCAGCCAGCGGCGTATACCGCTAATCTCCTTCTCTATTTTAAAAGTACTTTGCATTTCAAAGTGTATGAGCAAAAAAAATTTATTTAACCCCCCTGATCATATTTTCCAACGCCGTGATATGATCGGCAAAAGCTTTCTCCCCGATCCGCGTCACAGAATAAGTAGTGTTTGTTTTACGCCCGATAAAGCCCTTGTGCACTTTGATATAACCATTCTCCTCGAGGCTCACCAGGTGCGTAGCCAGGTTGCCATCCGTTACTTCCAGCATCTGCTTGAGGTCATTGAAGCTTACTTCTTCATTGACCACAAGCACGCTCATCACGCCCAGCCGGATGCGGTTGTCAAAAATTTTATTTAAACCTGTTATCGGATTCTTCATACTTCTTATTATCTCAAAGAAAGGCCTTTTTACTTAACCTTTACCCGTTCATACTTCCACCACATAATGGATCCATAGATGATGTGCAATACACCAAAGCCAAGAGCCCAGTAATACAAACTATAACCGATAAATAAAATATTCAGCAGCCCCAGTATTATTTCACAATAACCCAGGTAACGGATATCAGCAACGGTGTATTTACCGGCATTCACCAATGCCAGTCCATAAAATACCAGGCAACCCGGTGCTACAAAACGCCATTCATCGTGCTGCAACATACCAAACACAAACAAAGCCCCGGCACCCAGTGGCACGGCCATACTCCAGAAAACACGGCGGGAAATATGATTGCTCAATGCTTCTCCCTGCTGTTTTGCCTTGCGCCAGGTAAAATAAAACGCACCTATCAATGCTGCTGCCATCACAGCCCCTGCCAGCAATAATAAATTCCCTTTCAAGGCAGCAAATGAATGCCCGGAATAAGTCCACTCTTTCGGATCCCCATAATAATTAATGATCATGCGGCGCGCAGCCCAGGCACCTGCCAGCGCACAAATACCTGCTGCCACACAGCT
>CBHEUU010000696.1:0-2859 GCA_965990355.1 uncultured Chitinophagaceae bacterium | reverse complement strand
AAAAAGTTTATTCTTTCGTTTCCGCATTTGCAACAGTTCACGGGTCACCATCAGCTTCTGCGCCCCGATCTTATAATTTTCCTCTGCCCACCCCAGCAGTGACGACCGGCCTTCTGCTTCATGTTGCTTCAGTTCATTCAATAATTTCCTGCGCAATATATAATCCACCGGCCGCCGGTTATCGGGATCAACATAACTCAGTTCCCATAACTCACAGCTTTGATAAATGTCCGGTATGCCAGGCGCTGTCACTTTCATGATCACCTGCATCATGGAATAAGTGTTGGCATAGCGGATGATCTTTTCCACGAACGGAACAAGAGAGGATAAAAACGAATGGTCCGGGTTCAACAAACACTCGATGAACGCCTCGGCCGCCTGCTCGTATGCAATATTGGGATCGACATAATCACTCATTAATTTGGATTCACGTAAAGCTTTTTTGAAAAATGTTTTTGTGCGTTGCACGAATTCCTTCTTCAATACAAGATCTTCCGGATAACCGCCAACGATCGTCTGGTACAAAAAATATTCATCATTCACTATCGGCGCTCTTACGTTCCCTATTTGTTGACGAAAGGGTTCATTCTCTTGCTGCCACCTGGCGACCAGTATCCTCCATTCTTCTGCAAGTTCGCTGATGATATTGATCCGTACCCGGTTGTCCTCCCCTCTCTTGGTATCGTGTGTGGAAGTACAATTTAAAGACAGTGGGTTGTCTTCCTGCCGTTTGATCATCTTCCGGTGAAATTCCCTGATCGTCATGCCCAGCACACAAGGCTGATCACCTACTTCATTATGAGAGATAAGCACATTATAGCGGTAAAAGGTGGTGTCTTCGATGCCTTTGGCCGCAAGAGGGCCGGTGAACTGCATAAGACGTTGTATAAACAATAGTCGGTTATTTGTTTTTACCTGGTCGGGATGCGGTTGGAATAACTGGCGGAGCACTCCTATTTCATAATGCAGTTCGGGGAATTTATTAAGAGCTGTGGCAAGAGCAACAGATATCTTTTCTTCATCGGCGGCCGCGGCCGGTAATTTATCGATATACGATCTGTATACCGGGTAGCCTGCCATAAAAGCGCCCAGCGCCATTTTCAAATGATTGATCTTTATTTCCTGATCTTCGATCAGGTTCAGCGATAGCAGCATTCTGAGCAGGTTATCCCATTCGCCATTCAAATAACTTTGCAGGTTCGACAACTTATTATCAAAAACCATCGCTTCATAATCTTTGTATTCCGGTACATAGTCATTATATATTTTTAAAAGTTCCTGCGCGCCCTTATTGTCTGTGATCAACTGATTAACATAAGAAAGGAATTCGTAGCCACTGGTACCCTGAATGTCAAAACCGGAAGGCAATTCTTCTTTTACATCCAGTATCTTTTCTACGATGATATAACAGTCGGGACCAAATAAACGTCTGAGCCGGTCAATATATTCACCCGGCCGTTTCAATCCATCAATATGATCAATACGAAGTCCCTGGATATAACCCTTTTCATACAGGCTATGAGTAAACCGGTGATAATCGTCAAACACTTTCTCATCCTCCACACGAAGGCAGATAAGACTGTTCACATTAAAAAAACGGCGGTAATTGATTTGTGTATGTGACTCGGCATAATGACACAAAACATAATACTGTTTCTTTAAAATATCCATCAGCATCGCTTTATCATTATTGATACCATTCACTTTTTCAATGATCCTTTCTGTGTGCGATCCGCCTGTGAGCTGCCTGAGCAGATCATCTTTCATCGTATTCCAGTGATCAATGGAAGTGGTGATATTATTCAATAAGGCGCTTATGGCAGCATTAACGTAATTATATTCGTCATCAAAGCAACCAGAAAGTAGTGTAGGATAAGTTTCAATATTTACCGGGAATTTGTTTGCATAGTAGGAAATGAAAAAACCTTTATCAGTGAATTGAAGTGAAAGCGAACCATTTTCTATACATTCTGCCAATCCTTCTCCGAGCAAAGGGGTCATCAGCTTTTGACCATACACCGGGTGGTCCCAGTCAATATCAAAATATCCTGCATAGGTGGAATTTATTCCACGCTCCAGCACATCCTTCAGCCATATATTACTGGTATCAAATGCCTGGTGATTGGGCACAATATCCTGTATCCATCCTATTCCTTTTTGCTGAAGTAGCCCGGACAATACTCCCAGTTCTTCCAATGTACCCAGTTCCGGGTTGATCATCGTTGGATCAATTCCATCATATCCATGTTCACTGCCTTTTGCAGGCTGAAGAATGGGTGAAGCATAAATAGCAGTAATGCCCAGATCATCAAGATAATCAATGATCCCGGCGAGATGATGAAAATTAAAACGGGGATTGAACTGTATCCGGTATGTGCTGGAAGGAATGAACATACTTCGATTTTCTATTCCTACTACCATTTGCTTGCCACAATCGGCAAACAAGTGGGCCGGGCAACGCTGATGTGGTATTTCTCGTCCTTAATTCAGAAGCCCACAACACTTTGCAGGACGCAATAGAGTTGCTAATGGGTATGCAGATCAGCATAGATTCCGTATTTTGCAATTAAACCACCATTATGAAGAAAGTTTTATTCGCTGTTTTTTTTATTTCTATAGCACAATTATCCTTAGCCCAGTCAAAAGAGGGCACGCTTGAATACATGAAGACCAAACAACCGGCTGCCGTTATTGAATTACCCTATACCGATGAAGTAGTGGAAGGCGCTATTAAAAGTCATTTTGAAAAACAAGGCGCAAAAATAACCGATTCAAAAGGGCTGATGATCATCAAAAATGCCAGCTTAAGCGAGGGCGGTGAGAGCCAGATACTGGACCTTTATTTCAAAATAGAACGCA
>CBHEUU010000695.1:0-2860 GCA_965990355.1 uncultured Chitinophagaceae bacterium | reverse complement strand
CCTGGTTATACATGTTGAGCTCTGTGCTTGGCGAAAGGTGCAAAGCTGTAATGCTGGAATTATGTATTGATCCGCGTACAAAATAATGCGCGAGCTTCAGCAAAGACACGCCTTTGCGCGATACACGGAATGTGATAAGGATATTGTATGGCTTGTTCTTGGCTTTTTCTGCAGGCGTTTTTTTTGCGGGGAATATTTTATTGATGATATCGAGTGAAGGGCCTGTCATAAAAGTGGTCACCAGCGCCATGATCACCATCATTGCGAATATGGAAGGGCTTAGTACACCAAGATCATAACCGATATTCAAAACGATCAATTCCATTAGTCCTCTTGTGTTCATCAATGCACCGATCGAGAGACTGTCTTTCCAGCTCTGGCCTACATATCGTGCAGCCAGACTACCTCCTGCAAATTTGCCGATTACAGCCACGCAGATGATGGCGCCGCAAACTTTCCAGAGATGCCAGTCGTTCAACAACCCGATCTGCGTCCGCAACCCGGTGAACACAAAAAACAAGGGGAGCAGCAATACCAATGATACATCTTCCACCTTTTCAATAAAAATGCTGCGGAAATGGATACGTGATGGCATGATCACACCGGCCATAAAAGCGCCAAACAGTGCATGAATGCCGATCACTTCTGTGAGATAGGATGAGCCAAGCAGCGTGATGAAAAAGATGGCTACTACAGGCTTGCTGATGGTTTCTTTGCTGGAATATTTTTCACCGATACGGCGGAGAAATGGTTGTATCACTTTCAGCATCACGATCACATACACAATGGCCATGAGAATGGTAAACAGCGCGCTGATAATGGAGCCCGCTTTCACAATAGCGATCACTGTGGCCAACAGGCACCAGGCCGTAATATCATCAGCAGCAGCGCAGGTAATAACGATTGACCCGAGTTTTGTTTTGGATAAGCCTCTTTCCTGTACAATACGGGCCAGTACAGGAAATGCAGTGATACTCATCGCAATGCCCATGAACAATGAAAACGCGATAAAAGTGACATTGGCAGGTGCAAAACTCTGATAGATATAATAAGCAAGTGCAATACCTAATGTAAAAGGGAAGATTATACTGGCATGGCTTACCACCACCGCATCCTTGGCTTTATTGCGGAGCAGGTTAAGATCGAGTTCCATACCTACCACAAACATAAAAAGTATCAGCCCGATCTGGCTGAGGAACTGCAGATTGCCCAGCGATTGTACTGGGAATAATAAATGGGAAAACTCGGGGAAATAAGCTCCGATAAAAGAGGGGCCTAATACAATACCGGCAATAATTTCTCCGATCACCGTAGGCTGGCGGATCTTTTTACAGAGAAAGCCAAACAAACGCGCGGTGAGGATGATCGTGATGATCTGCAGGAGCAGAATGGCCAGCGGGTTAGTAAGATTATGATTATAGGTTTCTTTGAATTGCTGCCAGGTGGAAGCGCTTATCTGCGGAACAAAATGAGTGACTTTCCCTGCTTCGAGACCGGCGCCTTTCCGGATAATAAAGTAGATGATGCCGGAAAAAACGGAGATAGTGATAACATAGAAAAGCAGGTTCTTGTACTTTCTCATCAAAAAAGATTCACGGTTAGTGTAACGATTATTTCAATGCTTTCTATATGACAGCAACAGCAGGCGAAGTTATTGATGATATTGAATTATTCCAATGCAGGTTACCCACCATTATTCCAGTAAGATAAAAACATATTGGGAGGAAACAACATAAAAGGTGGAAAGGCGGATTAAAATTTAGATCATCGTTGAAAATTTACCTGGCGGAAATGAGGCCGGAACTGGCTTTATTAATATATTCGGAACTTATTTTAAACATCACTGCATGAGAAAAATATTATCGACAGGGATAGCTTGTTATCTCGGTATATTAACTGTTTCGGCACAGGGTAAGCCCGAATGGAAAACGGTCTTTACACAGATCAACCAGGAGGTTTTAACCAATTCAAAAGCATACAGCACCCTTAGAGATGCCACTTCTACGATCGGACACCGGCTTACCGGTTCAGAAAACGGTAAGAAGGCGGAGCAGTATGCATACGACCTGCTTCGTTCTTATGGATATGAAAATGTCCGTTTCCAGCCGTTTGAAGTGGAGAGCTGGAGCAGGGGCACTATCCAGGTGTCTGTTGGTACAGATGCAAAAAATCTTCAGCCTGTAAAAGCTGTTTCACTGGCGCATGCACCGGTAAAGTCAAATGTGAGCGGAGAACTGGTTGAAATAGGCAATGGGTTGGAAGCGGATTACCAGGCTGCACCTGGTAAGGTGAAAGGAAAAATAGCCCTGGTGTACCTGGGAATATTACCGGGTTCAGGTGAGGGATTGAAGAACCTGCACCGTTCTGAAAAAACAGCCCTGGCTACAAAATACGGAGCAAAAGGGATCATCATTATCAATACAGCTGCGAATGGTGTGCTGCTTACGGGCACAGCTTCGGTTACAGGAAAACTCATCCCGATACCTGCGGTATGTATCGGTAAGGAAGATGGATTGGCACTGCGCGAAAAACTGAAAACAGGTAAACTGGAAACCCGTATTCAATTGACTAATTTCTCCGGTATGATCAAAGCACGGAATGTGATCGCTACGATTCCCGGTAAAACCCTGCCCAATGAGAAAATTGTCGTGGGAGGCCACCTGGATAGCTGGGACCTGGCTACCGGCGCTATTGATAATGGTATTGGTTCTTTTTCTGTGTTGGATATGGCCAGGACTTTCAAGGCGCTTAAACTCCAGCCGGAGAGAACAATAGAATTTGTATTGTTCATGGGTGAAGAAGAAGGGTTACTTGGGTCTAAAAGTTATGTGCGTGAAGCCATGCGTGATAAAAGTATCGG
>CBHEUU010000694.1:0-2863 GCA_965990355.1 uncultured Chitinophagaceae bacterium | reverse complement strand
TTGCTGTTTTCGTTTCTTTTGGTAAACTGGTTTCTGCAGGTTCAATGCCCTTATTTATTTCAGAAGGAGTAGTATTATGAGTGTCTTTACCTGTTTGTGTATTTGCCTGTGCTACAGGTTTTGTTTGCTGCTCGCCATTATTTGCAATAGTAGTATCCTGATGGTGTTTGTGGCTGAACATAAATGCAGCGGTGCTTACAGCCAGCAATAAAGCTGCAGCGGCTGCCATTCTCCACCAGCGGATGGCAACAACACGGCGTTCTTCCTTACGGTATAATAAATGCTTGTCGGCGAAAATAATTGCTTCATCAGGTTGAAGTCTTGCTTTTTGCAAAAGCTCCAGCTCCTGTGCTGCAATAGGATGTTGACTGATCCAATGTTCAACAGTCGCTTTTTGCGCAGGAGTCAGTTCATGATCCACATACAGAAGCAGCCATTCAGTGTAGTTATGCGAGCCGATCGTTTCACCATGCTTCAGCAATTCTTCCTTGCTGTCAAACACAATGTCTGTGTCGGGCACCAGTTTGCTTTGCAGCAGCAGATCAAGCTCTTCTTTGAGATCGGGATTAGCATCAGCAAAATCCTCCACCCTGCGGCGCTCTTCTGCAGTCAGTTCATTATCCAGGTAAAGGATAAAAAACTCTTCATAATTATGACGGTCAATATTCATGTGCAACGCAGCCCCGGAGGGCCTTTTTATATAACATTTTCAATTTTCACTAAATATTCTTTCAATTGCACCCTGGCCCGGTGAAGATAAACCTTTACCTGGCTTTCACTCAGGTTGGTTATCCGGCCGATCTCTTCATAGCTGTATCCTTCGTAATCTTTCAGCAGCACCAGGGAACGCTGGGTCTCACTCAATCTGCTAAGCGCTTCTTCCAGCACTTTTTTCAGGTTATTGGCCGGCCGGTCCTGCACTTTCGCTCCTTCTGTAAATTCTTCCTTCAGGCTTACCCTTTTCACCTTTCGAATATGGTCGATCATCTGGTGGTAAGCTACTGTGAATAAATAAGATTTCGAGCGAAGCGGATCCACCTCATGCCGGTTCCTCCACATTTTTTCAAAAGCGGTCTGCACCACATCCCGGGCATCCTCCTCATGGCGGAGATTTTTCAGGATGAAGCGATAAACGTTGTCAGAATAGGTGTTGACGCACTCGTTATATTCCCTTTCAGTCATAAACAGCCGGACCCGCTTTTGGCAAAAATACAATGGCCATGCGGAATTTCTTGTTATACGTGCAGGAGCAAAAAAATGTTACACCCCGGGACCTTAGTCTGGAGTCTATAGTCAGGAATCGGAGCTGGAAGGCCCTTCTAGTAGAATAATTAGAAAGAAGAGAAGAATTGATGGGAAATATTCTCCCAAATTACGCCGCTGCTCTCCTGCTTTTTGCAGGAACCGTCGAGGCTTTCTGTGCCTGTATCCGCTGGCTTGCTGGCGGGGCTGGAAGAGCGTAACACCAGGAAAGCGCCGGTAAGGGCGATGGTGAGTAAAATGATTTTTAAAGTAAGTTTCTGTCTCATCTAAGTGGTTTCTGAACATTTTGACGCGGGTAGCGGTCTAAATGTTACACAAAGATAGATGCAGTTTTTGGCCTCCCCAACACAATATTGACCAAAAGCAACTTTTCGCCTGCGAAATGAGGAAAACACGGGGCGAAATACGATTGGAAGATATGGGATGTGGGATCCTGAACCCAGGATCCCACATCCCGTATCCCGTATCTGTCATTTATACAGGGTCGCTCTTTGATAGCCTTTTATCTTGTAATTCTCCACTACCGGCGATTCTTCCGTCCCTTTTCCGCTGGTCGACAATGGTTTGGCCTCCATGCTGGTGAATTCAACCACCAGGCTGTCGCCCTGCAGCTGGTAAGTATTCAGGATAGTGCTATTTGCGACTGTGAACGCCCCGGATAAACGGCCGGCCAGGAAAAACTGGTCCAGGACAATGCCGTTATGCTCATTAATAGCCCAATGGCCTTTGGCCGTATCACGTGCGAAAAGGGTATAAGGGCGATTGTCTTCTGTTGGGGACCCATAGATCAGTTGCCACGACCAGGCAGTGTCCTGCCGGTGTATGCGCAATTCCATGTTCACTTTTTTCGGCTCCTTTCCTGTTTCCGTATACCATAGCAGCTCACCTTTCCAATTGCCTTCCCAGCCTTCAGGAAAACCGGTCTGGGCATTAAGCGCATTAAAGAAAAAAAATATGCAGCCCAGCAGGAATGTATACTTCATTGAATGCATCTGGATAAAAATAAAAAATCCCGGCAATAACCAGGATCTCAAATAGATGAAACAGCAGGAGGATTACATGTAAAAGCCGCCTTTCTGTTTATAATGTTTTACGCCCTGGCAATCCCTTTTAGTTGCTGCGCAGGAGGATAACATACTAAGCATTACGATTCCCGTAACAAGGAAAAGAATCATCTTCTTCATTGGTACTTTTTGTCAGATTAAATAAAACTGTTGCGGGAAATTCAAAGGAAGGACTTCGAACGTACAAGTGAGAGTGCTAAAATAGTATCCGTAACCGGGGTTTCATAATTTTTACGAAGGTTTTTTACCCCTGTTCTTCTATTTAAGCCCTCACTGGTTTCGTAATACTACGATTCAATACTCGCAAGCTCCTCGTGTTCAATTCTAACTGCTGAACCGCAAAAGCCGTTAAACTTTTTTCTTAACGGCTTCTGCGCTCAATTATTTCAACACGCCTAGTTCTTTACCAATTTTTGTGAATCCTTTAATCGCCTTGTCCAGGTGTGCCTGCTCATGCGCGGCACTCAATTGCACTCTTATCCTCGCCTGGCCTTTGGCTACTACAGGGAAAAAGAAGCCGATCACATAAATGCCTT
>CBHEUU010000693.1:0-2867 GCA_965990355.1 uncultured Chitinophagaceae bacterium | reverse complement strand
TGAAATAAGGCTTTTGCTGGTGCAGGCTACCGGTGGGAATAAAGGAACAGGGTCCTGTTGCATTTATATAAAAAATGCAGATGAGTTGTATGCAGAGTTGCTGGGCAGAGGTGCGAATCTTCAGGGAGAACCGGTGAGTCAACCCTGGGGCCTGCGTGATTTTGCCATACTGGATAAGGACGGAAACCGGATTGACTTTGCACAAACATTTGAATGAACCGTATAAAACAAACTATATGAAATTCGATAGCATTGTCCCAATTCTTTATTCAGCGGATGTTTCCAAAAGTATTGCCTATTATACCGGGCAACTTGGTTTTGGCGGTAGTTGGGAATGGGACAAGCCTGCTACATTTGGCGGAGTAAGCCGCGATGATGTCAACATCTTTTTCTGCTCGGTAGGGCAGGGTAATCCTGGAACCTGGCTTTGCATTAATGTAGATAATGTGGATGAATATTATGAAACGATTAAAAATGGTGAGGCAACGATCGTTTCTGCACCGGAAAATAAGGAATGGAATATGCGGGAAATGCTGGTGCGTGATCCGGATGGACATATCATCCGGTTTGGGCACCGCACCGATTGTGATTAAACTTTAAACTCATTATATGCCTGGCAAAGAAACCTTGCAAAGAATGACACGTCCTGAAGCCCTTCAGAAGGATGAGCCATTGATGTGGTCAACCGGCTCGGGAGTTGATGTATGGGAAATGTTTGTTGCTGCGATCACCGGCGATACTCAAAAAATTAAACAATTGCTGGATAAAGATCCTTCGCTTGTCCGCGGATCCTATGATTACCGTAACCCGCTTTCATTTGCCGTGCAGCAAAACCAGTTGGAAGCGGCGACCTTATTATTGGAAAGAGGTGCCAGTCCTGTGAGCTCCGGCACTAACGATACCCTGCTCGAGATAGCGCGCGACAGGGGATATGAGGAGATGCAGAAATTATTGCAGTCTGCATTGGTACATAAAACAGGAGAAGCGCCCAGGGGTGGTGGTGCTGCAAAACTGATCCGCGACCGCAATCTGAAAGGATTGAAAGAATTGCTTGACCGTTCGCCGGAGCTGGTAAATGCTGTAGATGAAGGTACCAACCGGCCAATCCATTGGGCAGTGATGTCGCGGCAACCGGATATGATTGATGAACTGCTTGCCCGTGGTGCTGATATCAATGCACAACGTGAAGATGGAGCAAGACCTGTTCAACTCGTGAACGGTGATTATTCCTACCGCGGTTGGAGGGATGTGCCGGAAGACACTAAGGCAACACCGGGAGATATACTTCGTCATTTACGCGATCGTGGTGCATATATTGACATGTGTACAGCTGCACACACAGGTGATATAGAACGGGTGAAGCAGTTGCTGAAAGAAGATCCTTCCCTTGCCAATAAAGTATCGGATTATGTGAGCTATTATATCGGTTCCGGTTCGCCGTTAAAAAATGCTGCAGCCAGGGGACATTTTGATATTGTAAAACTGCTGATCGAAAATGGTGCTGATCCTAATCTCCCAGAAGAACATATTGCACCAAGAGGGCATGCGTTGCATGCCGCCGTTTGCAATGGACACATAGAGATCGTAAAGTATTTGCTCGACAAAGGCGCTTATCCGAATGTGGATATAGAAAGTTCAGCAGACACATTGAGTGCGGCCATATCAAGAAATGATCAACCGATGATTGAACTGATTTGTTCTTATGGAGCAGCCAGGCAGGTAAACCTGTTGGCTTATTACGGTGATATCGTAACGGGTGCTGCTGTATTTAACGCTAATCCATCCCTTGCCAATGATACGTATGCGCTGGAATGTGCGGCAGGTGAAGGGCATGATGCATTTGTGCGGTTGATGCTGCGTTATCAACCAGATCTAGCCAGGCGGATATCAGTAGGCGTGAGAAGCCGTGGACCTCAGTCTGCCGTTAAAACACGGGAGCTGACGGAGTATCTTTTTGAAAAAGGAATGGACCCAAGCCTGCGGAACTGGCTAGGCATTACACCATTGCATCGTTTTGCAGAACGAGGAGACCTGGAAAATGCAACGATCTTCCTTGAACATGGAGCTGATATTAATGCAAGGGATGAACAACTTTGTTCCACCCCACTTGGCTGGGCAGCAAAGAAAGGCAATGTGGAAATGGTGGAGTTATTGCTGAAACATGGCGCTAAAACCAATCTTCCGGATGATCCATCCTGGGCTACACCATTATCCTGGGCAACACGCCGCGGTCATGAAGCGGTTGTTGAATTGCTGAAACAGTATGGTGCGGCAGAATAAATGTCATACATTTATCCCGCCAACGACGCTATATGAAAACCCTGACCCCCGCTATCGGTTTCCTCTTACTATTGTTTTTTACTCCACCTGTTTTGGCACAGCAGGACATTACCTATACACTTCAACGGATCGACAGCCGCAATGGTCTCTCCAACAGTTCAGTGAATGCTATTTTCCAGGGCGACGATAAAATACTTTGGGTTGGCACCTGGGATGGGTTGAACAGTTTCAACGGATCTTCTTTCAAAACCTTTAACTATAGCCAGGATTCCACGCGTGGTATTGGCAATAATGTGGTGGAAGACATTACGGAAGATGCAGAACATCATATATGGGTTTGCACAGTGGAAGGAATATCCAGGTACAAACCTTCCACCGGGGAGTTTACGCATTATTTCTATAATGCAAAAGGTAAGAATGTCAGCGAAAAACAATTCATTCTCCTGACAGATCACAACCGTATACCTTACGTTTATTCAGGTGCTTTTGGATTGCAGCGTTTTGATAGTGCTTCTGCTTCCTTTCAACAAGTGCCATTAATACTGCCAGGTAAAAAAATAAGGCAATTGCTTTTTACAACTAATGGT
>CBHEUU010000692.1:0-2874 GCA_965990355.1 uncultured Chitinophagaceae bacterium | reverse complement strand
TGTACTCCATAACCCATGAAAATTATTTCTTCATGGACATGGATAAAAGCCGGCGCTTAGGCGGTTATCCAGACCTGGCTACAAAAGCGACTGGTTACCCTATCGCAAAAATTGCAGCTAAACTGGCAATAGGCTACAACCTGGATGAACTCGAAAATCAGATCACTAAAACAACTTCCGCCTACTTTGAGCCGGCACTTGATTATGTGATCGTGAAAGTTCCCCGCTGGAATTTTGACAAATTCAAAGGCGCCGATGACACACTCGGTCTTCAGATGAAAAGTGTGGGTGAAGTAATGGCTATTGGCCGCAGCTTTACCGAAGCCATTCAGAAAGCCTGCCAGAGTCTGGAGAACAATGCTGTTGGTCTTGGCTACTATGGCAAGAGCATGATGCATGCGGAAGAATTGCTGGAATATATCAAAATACCGAAATGGGACCGCATCTTCCGTATTAAAGACGCACTGATGGCTGGTATCTCTATCGGTACCATCTCCAAGGCAACCAATGGCATTGATCGCTGGTTTATCGCAGAGATCCAGAAGATCTGCAACATCGAGAAAGAAATCGCGAAATATGATCTTGACACATTGCCGGTAGAACTGCTGAGAGAAGCCAAAGTAAATGGATTCAGCGATGAGCAGATAAGCCGCATTTTGGAGCATGGTGATGAGGAAGATGTATATAAGAAAAGAAAGGAAGCTGGCATCACCCGTGTCTACAAGATGGTAGACACCTGCTCAGCAGAGTTTGAAGCAAAAACACCTTATTTCTACTCCACTTTCGAAAGCGGTGATTACAACGAAAGCAAGCGTTCTGATAAGAAAAAGATCATCGTACTGGGTTCAGGCCCAAACCGTATCGGCCAGGGTATTGAATTCGACTACTGCTGTGTGCATGGCTTGCTGGCTATTAAAGAGGCCGGTTACGAAGCAATCATGGTTAACTGTAACCCTGAAACTGTCTCAACCGACTTCGACATTGCAGACAAACTGTACTTCGAGCCTGTATACTGGGAGCATCTCTGGGATATCATCGAGCATGAAAAACCAGAAGGTGTGATCGTTCAGCTCGGTGGACAAACAGCGTTGAAACTGGCAGAAAAACTGCATGCAAAAGGTATCAAGATCATCGGTACTTCTTATGACAGCATGGATATCGCGGAAGACCGCGGCCGGTTCAGTGATCTGCTGAAAGAGCTGGATATTCCTTATCCTGATTATGGCACTGCCTACGATGTGGATGAAGCGGTTATTGTAGCTAATAAAGTAGGTTACCCGGTGCTGGTGCGTCCTTCTTATGTACTCGGCGGCCAGCGCATGCGAATAGTGATCAATGATGATGAGGTGGAAAAAGCAGTAGTGAGCCTGCTGAAACATATTCCTGGTAACAAGATCCTGATCGATCACTTCCTCGATCGCTGCCAGGAAGCTGAAGTGGATGCCATCTTCGATGGCGAGAACTTCCATGTAATGGGAGTGATGGAGCATATCGAACCGGCAGGTATTCATAGCGGCGACAGTAATGCAGTATTGCCGGCTTTCAATCTTTCTCCCATGGAAGTAACCACCATGGAATATTATTCAGAAAAGATCGCCCGTGCATTGAACATAAAAGGATTGATCAATATCCAGTTTGCGATCAAAGAAGGAAAAGTATTCGTGATTGAAGCAAATCCGAGGGCTTCCCGTACTACTCCGTTCATTGCAAAAGCTTACCAGATTCCTTATTTGAATGTGGCGACTAAAATAATGCTGGGTGTAAACACTCTGAAAGATTTCAAATTTGAAAAGAAACTGAAAGGGTTTGCGATTAAAGAGCCGGTATTCAGCTTTAATAAATTCCCGGGTGTGAATAAAGAGCTGGGACCTGAAATGAAATCTACAGGTGAAGCGATACGTTTCGTGAAAGATTTGAGGGATCCTTATTTCAGGCAGTTGTATAAAGACAGAAGTATGTATCTGAGTAAATAAATAATGAATAGCGGATGACGGGTAGTATCTGTCATCCGCTATCTATTTTAAACTTCTACAATTCCATTCTTAATTGCATACATCACCAACCCAACCCGGCTGTGCACTTTCAGTTTATTAAACAATGATTGCCGGTAATCATCAATCGTACGCGGGCTGAGATACATTTTTTCCGCAATATCTTTATAAGAAAGTTCAGAGCAGACCCAGCGAAGGAATTCCCTTTCTTTTTCCTGTAATACTATTTCCTTGCCGGTAGGTTCGGCTTCCTGGTGAAGTCCGCTCACAAGTTTACCGGAAACATACTCGGAGAGGTACACGTTTTTATCAATGATGGAATCCAGTGCCTCTTTCAGCTCACCAGGATCGGTGTTTTTTAAAAGGTAGCCTTTGGCACCCAGCCGGAACATTTTGATGATGGTCTTTTCATCACTGAGCATGGACAGGGCGAGTATTTTGATATGCGGATAATTTTTATGCAGCCACTGGGTGGTTTCAAAACCGTCCATCTCCGGCATGTTCACATCGAGGAGTACAAGATCGGGGACGATGTGTTGCATAATTTTAGCGCGCAGATCTTTTCCGTTGTCTGCTTCCATTATCACTGTGTATCCTTCAAAAGTATTGATCAGTTTAGCCAGGGCATTGCGGAGTAAGCTGTGATCATCCGCAATAGCCACCTGTATTTTCTTGCTTGATTTTGCCATGATTATTATTCCTTCTCTAAAGGAAGCTCTATCCAGATTGTTGTGCCTTTGGAAGGGCTGCTGTCAATGGACAGATCGGCGCCAATCAGTTTGGCGCGGTTGAAAACGCTTTTCAGTCCTACCCCACTGTAAGAATTGGCTGAACCCCTTTTCTCCGCTACATCAAACCCGACACCATTATCTGTGATCTCCAT
>CBHEUU010000691.1:0-2874 GCA_965990355.1 uncultured Chitinophagaceae bacterium | reverse complement strand
CGAACCTTACATGTCTCTAAGTCATTAGCTGGTGCCGGGGTCCTCGTGCTCCTGGCCCTCTCCCTCTCCGTATCCTTATCTTCCTTCAATTGCAGATAGGGATTGATAAGGGCAAACAATACAAATGCCCAGGTAAGAAAGCCTAACCATCTTATCAGCGCCACAAACTCATGACCAAAACGGGTAACAGGCAGCAAAGCATCATCCTGCAGTAAAAAGAACATCCGGAATGTATGTTCCAGCGATTGCTTCCAGGTGAAATCAATACCAAAATGTTTTTTATCGATAAAATAAAAACTGATAAACCCGGCGATCAACACTGCAACCAGGCTGAACAAGGCAGTGCTGAAACCAATCTGCAGCCATTTCTTACTGGCACGGCGGCGGTATTGTCTCGTTGTGGCCAGTAATATTGCTAATGTAATGGTTGCGAAAACAGCTTCTTCATAGTCCAATGCCTTACCAAGATGCCCCAGCAAAGACAGGAACGAAAGCACCACCGCAATGGTCCAGGCGGCCCTGAACCCTTTTAACAGGAATGCCGCGGTAACCACCAGCATCAAACCAATATACAACACCAGCAGATTGGAAGCATGCACCGTCTGCAATGGAATGTATTCCCTCAATAACATAAGCCTGTGATGAATGGGCGGAGTTATTACAGAAACAATATTGATAATGCCCAGCAAAAAGATCAGCAATACCGGGGCCAACCGGAGAAATATCTTTCTTCCTTTCCATGCAAAAGCCAGGAAACCGCAAACCAGCGGAAGCCAGAATTCAAATACCCTGTAAAGAATGGTAATAGCCAAAGCCTGTCCGGCACTATATCCATACAATTCCATAATGTATACAAGCGATACTTCCACTGCACCAAGCCCACGCAGCAATGGCGATACCAGCATCAGCAATACAGAAATGATATACGCCGCTGCAGCCACTCCCACTGATGCAGGCAGGCCTAATGCCAGCATGGCAATATAAACATGCAGCATGCCACACAATTCGATGGCCAATGAATACACAACGGTTGAGCTAAAAGCCCTGTTGTCAAGCTTTGCTGTAAACAATCCTTCCAGCATCGGTGCTGCAAAAGGTAAGTACTTACTGATCTGCCGGTATAAATATTTACCTGGCCGCAATGACATGGCGGCCATCCATAACAACACCAGCATCAACAGCAGGCTTATCAAACCTGTGCCTGCATGATGCAATCCACCTTTGGTGAAAGCCATATAGATGATCACAGGCAGACCGGCTAGAAATACGGTGAGCAGTCCAACAAATGCATATATGCCGCTGGCCTGATGCACCTGCACCCGGTTTAAACCACTCTTTCTTATATGCGAAGGAGTATAGGCCAGTGAACTTACACCACCTGCCGGAAGGAATACACTAAGAAAATTTCTTTTGAGGAATAACACCATGCCTTGCAATAAAGGCAGCTCAAGCCTCACAGCAGCAAAACTTTTACGATACATAGCGCCCTGGAACCAGAATAATAAACCTGTTACAGCAAAACCGGTCATTATCCAAAACCTGTTTGCTCTTTCCAGGTGAGGAATGATGGACTGTAATTCTCTCCGTTCACTCCGGAAAAAAATAAACGCCAGGAATAAACCGATAAACGCAATGATTTCCCGCCAGTATATAGCCGGCTTGAATTGCTTCCCTGCTTTTGGTTTTGTGTTGCTCATAACACTTTAATTCAACTCTGCAAATCTGGCCGCAGTATAAACAGGCCATTTCAATTTTATTTCACAACCATCCAACTCATTATTGTATAAATAGAGGCTGATATTCCAGCATTTTGTTTCCGGTGTTTTATTTTCTTTTGCTGGGTCCATCAGCAACAAGCCTTCATATTCAATTTCGCTCTCCCCATCCATCAGCATGCCCTCCACTGTAAAAGCTGCGCCTGTGGTGGCATCTGCCAGATCAATCGCCTTGCCTGGAAAAAGTGTTGCACTCAATCTTACAGTTCCGCGGTGAGCATCAAACCAGTGCGTTTCCGCCTGGTTGTTGGAGCCCATAATAAATTTCCAGTTGCCATCCATTAGCAGGCGTCCGTTCTGGAAATCTATCTGCACATTCAATAAATGAGCGGGATATTTGTATTGCATTGGACCGGCAGTACCGGGCTCTGCAGTTGATGGCACATTGTACTCAATGGTCCATAATGGTATCATCTCTTTCATGGTGTTGATTTGATACCATAAACCTACGGCTGTAACAGCCGCCTGATCGCTGACAGTCGGTGAATGGGCATTTGTAGTCGATGGCCGATGACCGTTAACCGATTCCCACTGCGTGTCCCCGGCCATCGAACATCGGTCATCGTTCAACACTTAGCGGGTAAAACCGCACATGTTCAAACACATAATTCTCATGTGCCCGTAGCTTATCAATCAACTGTTTCAGCTCACTTTCTTCCCAGGTTTTGCGGAACATCTCATCATGTATCAGTACCACTATATGGTCTTTGGTAAAAGTGCTGCCGCTTTCCAGCCTGGTTTCGATGTCCTTTACCATTTGATCAACTGTTTGAATGGGCGTGCCATCAGTAGCGCGATGCTGCCATTCTGTATCCCAACCGAATAATTTGTAGCCGTGAGCTGCCAGTGTATCTGCCGCAGCGCTGCCGCTGTTACCGGCGCTCGCATCATCCCGTTTCCGGCTACCCAACCGCCAGATATTCCGCCCGGGCAAACGGACGATCCTGTAGTGCAATCCCAGCACAGCTTCATCCTGTTGTATATCATCCAGCACAGAAACAGGTCGGCTGTAAAACTGTTTATATTTCCCGTTGGCGTGGGTATAACTGTGATTATAGGTCTCGATATAAGGGTTTGTTTTATATTCTTCGAGGTAAGC
>CBHEUU010000690.1:0-2877 GCA_965990355.1 uncultured Chitinophagaceae bacterium | reverse complement strand
GCGCCGGGCGAAAAATCATAATACTTTTTGAACATGGTAATGAAATTGCTCGTTTTTTCATATCCAAGCATATAAGCTACTTCTTTAACACTGATAGGCTGCTGATCAAGCAACTGCCTGGCAAGTTGCATTTTCTTTCTCAGGTAAAATTCATAGATACTGATGCCATACACTTTTTTAAAATTCCGCTTTAAAGTTGATTCGCTTAAAGCGACCTGTTTGGCAATGGCTTTTATAGGGGGAAGATTCTTGTCGAGGTACTCGTCCAGGATTTTTTCTACGGCAAGCATTTTTGCATGTAACTGTATGTTACTTTCTTTTTTATCGGTGGCCTGGGTAGTTTGTAAACGTCTGAATATATCATGCAGGATAGAAAGTGTTTTTGTTCTTGCATAAAATGGATCGCCACGGTCCTTGCTCATTAGTACCTGCATGTCTTCCAGACTGTGATGCATGGTAAATGAAGCTTCTTCTGTAAACAACAAAGGTTTTTTGTCATAAAAAAGATCATGAGCCTGGAATAAAAGATCAGGGTCTGCATCCCTGAATTCCCTGAATACCCATTCTGCTGATACATTAATAATAAGAGCTTTGATCTTGTGACCGGGCAGGAAGGTATAAAAGAGAGAATGCTCTCCCGCCATAAATATCATATCAGGAAGAACGCTCCCTTCTTTTTTTCTTACCAGGAAATGTTTAGGGCTAAGTGATGTAATAATGGTGAAGAACCTTCCGGAAGCTGGCCGCAATGGAAGTTTCTTGAATTGTCTTATTCCATTTACCTGGATGTCCCAGGATAACACATGCAAGCCGTTATTAGTGTCTGTAAGTTTAATGACCCCACTTCCTTCGTTCGTTGGCAAGCTGATAGTGTTATTAACAGGATCGGTGTTGAAGATGCGTGCAAGATCTTTAAAGAAAATTGCCGCATCAGGCTGTGTGGTTGTACCACGCAACTTTTGAAAGGCAGTAAGTAATTTGTGCACAGGAAAAGATTTAATACGGTTAAGTTACAACTGATCTACCAAAGTATAATCAAGATAATGGTTTGTCAATAGGTGTTTTGTCTTACGATATAACCATTATTCATAAATGAACTCATCCGGGCATTAATTGGACTGATAAAGGTATAAAACAAAAAAAGATGAGAATACTTTTATGTTAGATACATGTCTGTCCAATTAGCTTCATTAGGTCCTCAATGAGATTAAATTCCTATCACTAGGAAAACCGGTCTATTTTTTTCCTTATCATCCAATATTGTGATTAGTGAAAGCAGCGGGAATATTTCCCGGGTTGCCATCCACCCTTATGTTTACTCTTGTGTGCTTTCAACTTCTCGGAAAGGCCATATTTAATTTAACCTTAAATCCTGGATTATGAAAGCAAAATTCTACCCGGCATTTATTGCCTGTGCACTTAGTTTCGTGCAAGTCGCCGCCCAATACACTTCCTCTAAACCTCACACCCGACCGGAAAGCGCTACTAATGAATGGTATTCTAACGCAGCAACCTGGATAAAAGACTTCGAATACGATTTTCGTCCTTCAGGTAATAATACTTTCCGCGTGATCAATCCGGCTAACCGCGCCGCATTCCTTATTCAACCCAATGGCTATTCTGCTCATCCGATGAAACTGAAGGGTGATGAAGCTGAATGGAATGCCGTGTTTACGCTGCAATCAATAGGAAGAAAAAAGGCCTCGTTTAAATTTACTATCCCTGGGAAAACTGAAAAAAGCAATAGCACATTAGTACAACACTTCGGATTTGCAGATGTGGAGTACAAAAATGACGTTAATGGTTTACGTCAAAATTTCATTATCTATGAAAATCCGGGAGGGGAGGGGCGCCTGATGGTAAGGCTGTCCCTTCAATCCCGTTTAAAGGTAAAGCTTATCAACGGACAAGAACTGGTATATGAAAGTGAGTCCGGAGATAACCGTGTAAAACTGATCTATGATGATCTCAAAGTATGGGATGCCAGACAGAAAGCTCTACCGGCATATATGGAGCTGGATGAAAACGGTGAACAGCTTTCACTTGTTGTAGATGACCGGAATGCAGTTTATCCTGTAACGGTCGATCCGCTCAATCAAACTCCTGAATGGACAACTTCTGCTGATGGCGTGTTGCCCGCTTTGTTGAATAATCTTACACTGCAGGTACAGAGCATGTATGGTTATACAGTGACCGGTCTGGGTGATATTAATAGCGACGGCTTTGATGATGTGGCTGTCAGCGCACCAGGCATGGCTGATGTGGTATCAGGCACCGGCGGCCTTCTTGGCGTAGGAGCAGTGTTTGTTTATAATGGCTCCGCCGCGGGTTTAGCTACTACCCCTACTCATGTATTGCAACCCAACGTAACTGTTTCAGGTGGCCTGTTCGGACTTAGCGTATCGGCAGGTGATGTAACTGGTGATAACGTGCCTGATATTGTAGTGGGTGCTCCATTGGAAACGGTAACACTTAATTTCGGCGTGCCGGGAAATATCAGCGGACAGATAGGCCGTGTATATCTTTATAACGGAGCAACACTTGCAAGTGCTTTTCCCGGATACACACTTAGCCTGAGTTTATCTACTACAGAATTAACATCTACTACCATCACCCTTAATGCGCTGTTAGGTTTTTCTGTTGGTGTAACGGGTGATATGAATGGAGATGGCAAAGGAGAAATAATTGCAGGCGCCCCCACATATGCGCGGGTTTCAGGAATCACCAGTGTGAAAACGGGTGGCGCTTTTGTATACCTGAGTGATCCTGGCAATACATTTACAACGATCCGTTCACTGGAACCTCCTACGGGTAGCTTGCTGGGCCTGGGCGCTGCAGTACAGAGCCTTGTAGAAGCTCTGCCACTTGGACCTGTTT
>CBHEUU010000689.1:0-2879 GCA_965990355.1 uncultured Chitinophagaceae bacterium | reverse complement strand
TTATTCTTCCAGGAAGATCAATGCCGGTATGATCAAGAACTATGGTGTGGAAGTGATGCTGACCGGTTCTATCATCAAACAGAAAAATTTTGCATGGGATGCTTTTGTGAATTTCTCTGCTAACAGGAGTGAAGTGATGGAACTGAGCGATGGATTAAGCAACTATGTAATGGCCAGCATGAACAGTGTAAGTGTGGAAGCAAGGGTAGGTGAAAGAATGGGCAATCTTTATGGTATCGGTTTTGCACGTGTGCAAAGCACCGATAAAAATGCCCCTTACTATGATGGATCAGGAAAATATACCGGCCAAATGGTGTATGCAGCCAATGGCCGCCCTGTTCCAACGACCAACAGGAAATTGATGGGCAATTACAATCCTGATTGGCTGATGGGTGTAGGCAGCAGCCTGAACTATAAAGGTATCCGTTTGAGCTTCCTGTTTGATATCCGCCAGGGTGGTGTGCTGAATTCACTGACACAGACTGTGGGTCGCGAAGGTGGTATTATTATGGAAACACTGGAAGGCCGTGCTGATGGTTATGATCTTTCCAAACCCGGAAATGGTGTGATCGGTCAGGGAGTGGTAATGGATGCCAACGGCAATTTTACTCCCAATACAACAAAACTTACCGCAAGGGAATGGCATACTGCCTGGACAAACGGTCGCGGCATTGCTGAAGGTGTGATGTATGATGCATCATTTGTTAAGCTCCGTGAATTGCAGATCGGGTATACTATCCCCGATAAGATCTTTGGTAAGCTGCCGATCAGGGGCGCCACTATTTCACTGGTAGGCCGCAATCTTTTCCTGTGGGATAAAGTACCGCATATCGATCCGGAAACCATGGGTTATTCCGGTGGTACAGCGGTGCCAGGTGTGGAAAACATGAGCATTCCAAGCTCACGCAGCTATGGCGTCAACCTCAGCTTCAAATTATAATCCTCATCCTCAAAAAAGAATTGACATGCAATTTTTAAAAATATTAATACCATCACTGCTGCTGGTTGTAATGGCAGGTTGTACAAAAGATTTCGAAGAAGTAAATAACAACAAGAATAACCCGACCGCTGTAACAGCTGATCTTTTGCTGAGCGGCGTGATCAAAAACATGATGGACCGCCAGGTGAATGAAGCCTGGGGTATCGGGAATATCATAGCACAGCATCATGCAAAGATCCAGTTTGTGAACGAAGACCGCTATGGATGGAATGAGCGTAATGATATATGGAATACGGTATATGATAATTACCGCAACCTGCAGAACGTACTTATTCTTGCGAAAGATGATCCTTCCAATCCTTATTACGGCGTATCACTTATCCTGAAATCATGGATGTTCTCTCTTGTTACGGATGCATATGGAGATGTGCCTTATTCAGAAGCGGGCAAAGCCAAAACAGATGGTGTTTACCAGCCGAAATATGATAAGCAAGAAGATATTTACACAGGTATACTGGCCGACCTTAAAAAAGCCAACGAAATGCTGGCGACTTCCGGTACCAATCTCGGTGGTGATATTTTATACGGTGGTGGAGCAAGTGGTATCCTTAAATGGAGAAAGCTGGCCAATTCCCTTCGTATCCGTTACCTGATGCGTATTTCAAAGAAGAAGAATGTGAATGCGGATCTGCAGGCTATTGTAGGCGATCCAGTTAACAATCCTCTTTTTGAGAATAACGGTGATAATGCAGAATTAAAATACCTGGCCGCTGCTCCTAACCAATGGCCATTATATGGCTCACGTGTAGGTTCCTTTGACGAGTTCAGGGTAAGTAAAACGCTTACTGATCGCTTAACTGATCTCGGTGATACACGCATCAACGTATTTGGAAGGCCGACACAAAAATCAGTTGCCGCCGGCACTCCTGAAATCAAAGGTATTCCCAATGGATTAAGCGATGTGGATGCACTGGCGTATAATGGAGGTGTGCAGGGTGTTTCAAGGGTAGGATATACATTCGCCTGTCTTGTGTGCAACGATGGTAATCAAACGCCTCCTGCAGCAGATGCTCCGCGTGCATTATGGATGACTTATGCTGAGCTGCAGTTCCTGCTGGCGGAAGCACGTGAAAAAGGAATGATCACAACAGGCAATGCCGAAACGTTCTATACCAATGGCATCACTGCTAATTTTACCTACTGGCAATCGGTGGTGCCCACTTCGTATAATCTTAACATCGCTATGCCTGTCGGTTATCTTACACAACCCAAAGTGGCATATACAGGTTCAACCGATGAAAAGCTGGCTAAGATCGCTTTGCAAAAATGGGTATCTCTCTACTTTAATGGACTCGAAGCATGGTTTGACTGGAGGAGAACGAATATGCCTGCAATTGTTCCTGGTCCTGCCAATCTTAATAATAATAAAGTACCTATCCGGTATATCTATCCTTTGGCGGCACAATCACTCAATCCCAAGAACAGGGCAGAAGCAGTGCAGCGCCAGGGTGGAACAGATGATCTGAATACCAAAATGTGGTTGTTGCAATAATTTTTACCAGTCTGTTATTCCAATGAATAGCAGATTGTGCTGATCAATAAACCTAAGCAGTTAGTTAGATGTAGCGGGGCATTTTTATGCCCTGCTTCCCTTTTCAATAAATATCTATGAGGCTCTTCTTCTCCTGCATATTTTTCTTTACTGCTGTTGTTTGCTATTCGCAGGTACCTGTTGCCGGGGACCCATTACCCGCCTGGCAAAAAGGGTATCTCGATATTCATCATATTAATACAGGCCGTGGCAGCGCTGCATTCTTTATTCTGCCGGATGCAACCACAATGCTGATTGATGCGGGCGAAATGTCACCGCTCGATGAAAGATTGCTTACGCCAAGGAATGCTATGATCCGGCCCGACTCTTCACACAAACCTTACGAGT
>CBHEUU010000688.1:0-2881 GCA_965990355.1 uncultured Chitinophagaceae bacterium | reverse complement strand
ATCTTCCAAAGAAGCTTTTATAATAATAATCGTTAGATGTTGTTCTTTTTTCGATAACACCTGCTGAATCAAGCAGGGGCATAAGCCTGTCATTTCTATATTGAGAGCCTTTGCTCTTTTCAAGATCCAGTTTGTTTTGCTGTATCGTTGCACCGGTAAGAATTGTAATTTTCGTGCGGCCAAACATTTTTTTGAATTCCAACTGAGGCTCTATCAATTTTGTTTGATAATTCTCTTTCCCAAAATGGGCATACGAGCCGTCTCTGTCAAGAGGATGAAATGTGGAAGCGGGGAATAAAACTGTTTCCCTGACCTTATAACCGCTATATCCTGTGTTTAATCGAAATCTCAATCCAGCAATAAATTCATAACTGAGATTGAAATGGGAAATAAGGTTATACGTTTTGATAACATACGGTTGCCTTAGCAAAGCCTGCGGGGTATTGGTTAATTCAACCCCTTTGTACTCCCAGTTTATTTGCCCATTCTCATCTATCAACGCCGGATAATTAGGCGGAAGACTGGATACCTGCAAAAGCAAAGGAGAACTGGTTGATCGATTATTCCCTTGCGTATAATAAAACGAAATTTCCATTGTCAGCCGGCGATCTGTGGAGTGATATTTTACAAGATTGTTCAGCGAAATTTGTTTGTTATAAAAATCACCTTTCAGTAAAGATGTCTCATACCGGTAACCAACACCTGAAATAAAGCTCAACCGGTTGTTCCCTCCTGATACATGTGAATGAACATTTGTAACTGGAGCCATTGTTTGAAAAAAATATTTATGCCAGTTAGTATACCTTGTACTATCGAATATCAACAGATCAGGCGCATAATTAATTGTTCCGGGGATAGCTCCCGGCTGAAGACTGTCCATCTCAAATGCTTTTCTTCTTAAATCAAGGTATTCCTGTGTATTCAGCATTGATGGTTTATATGAGGCAATGTTTAAGCCTGTGTTTATGTCCATAAAGAAGCTGGGCTCTCCTGCCCGGGGCTGCCGGGTGGTGATCAGGATGATCCCATTCGCTGCCCTTGATCCATAAATGGCCGTCATGTCGGCATCTTTCAATACTTCCACACTTTCGATATCTGCGGGATCAATACTGCTGAAAGGGCTTATGCCTCCATAAGGATTGTGATAAATTTCCAGGTTGCCTGGCGAAGCCAGTGAGCTGAACTGATTGATATTACTATTTTGCGGGGCAAATGGAACACCGTTGATAATGATCAACGGATTGTCGGGTGGTGCAATTCCATTATTGATAAGCGGATTGGGGTTAACGGAGTTTTGCCCTCTTACCTGCGCTATGAATGAAGCGCCCGGAGCTCCGCTGGTGGCTGTGATCAATAGCCCGGGCACACGTCCCTGTAATGCCTGTAGTAAATTACCTGCCGGTTGGTTTTTTAATTCATTACTGCCGATCTTATTAATATTCCCGGTATTAAATCTCCTGGTTGTATATCCATAAGCTATGATGATTGTTTCATCCAGTTCTTTAACTTCTTCGTCAATGCTTATCTCAATGTATCGCCGGCCACTGATAGCAAAAAGAAAGGGCTTTATTTCTGCTCCACTGATCTGTACAACAGCGTTGGGTGACAGATAGGCTAAGGTGAAACCGCCATTTTCATCTGTTACCGTAGCATAAGTTTCGTTTTTTACCTGTATGGTTGCTCCTGCCACGGCCTGTCCTGATATATTGATCACACGTCCGTTCACAACACGCAATGTGTCGCGTCCCACATCTTTTTTTATGAAAAGGATGATGAATTTGTTATCTATCGTATAGCCAAGCGGCGAGCCTTTTAGCTGTTCATTCAATACGGCAAACATGTCCTTGTTGATCACGTTAAGGCTGACAGGCGGCAAATACTGCAACTGCTCTTTTGTATAAATAAAGGAATAGTCTGTTTGTTGTTCAATCTGCTTCAGGAATTGCCTGAAAGGGGCATTGGTTAACGACAGCCTGATCTGTTGCGCACACGCACAATGGCATGCCAGCCATGCAGTGAATGACAGGATAAGCAGTTTCATCCAGGTGAATTTTCCGTTGCCCGTTAGTGTGTGCTGGTAAAATACCAGTCGTTCCTTTGTTAAGTTAACAAAAAATCCATTCCATGATAGGATATTTGCAGCATGTCTTCTTTTTTTAAAATTTCATTCCATACTGTTTACTCACATCCGTTACCTGAAGGACATCGTTTCCCGATGCTTAAATACGAATTGATCCCAGAGCAATTGTTGCATGAAGGCACTATTCAACCTGCAAACCTGGTAGAG
The DNA here is from genome assembly GCA_965990355.1 of uncultured Chitinophagaceae bacterium. Taxonomy (GTDB): domain Bacteria; phylum Bacteroidota; class Bacteroidia; order Chitinophagales; family Chitinophagaceae; genus Terrimonas_A. Next base: position 594 of record CBHEUU010000688.1, on the reverse strand, counting down.
CCGGCACTTTGCAGCGATGAAGTGGTGATGTGGACGCATACAGCAGAATACGTCTATAAACTAAAAGAGCAAACCCTGACAGCAAAAGAACAACGGCATATCGGGTTTCCTCAGTCTCCCCGGCTTACAGAACGGGAATGGGTGATCACGCAGGGTTCTATTGATTGTTGTCATGCAGCAATGAAATCCGGAGTAGCCCTTAATGTGGCAGGAGGAACGCATCATGCGTTTGCAGACCGTGGCGAAGGGTTTTGCCTGCTTAATGATTTTGCAGTAGCTGCCAACTATCTTTTAAAACAACAACTGGCTAAACGCATACTTATTATTGACCTGGACGTGCACCAGGGCAATGGTACGGCAAGCATCTTTCAACAGGAACAGCAGGTATTTACTTTCAGTATGCATGGCGCGCATAATTATCCTTTTCATAAGGGAAAAAGCGATATGGATATCGCTTTGCACGATGGCATTACTGATGAGGAGTACCTGGATATACTGGCAAACACTCTGCCCCGCCTGCTGTATGAGTTCAAACCCGATTTTGCCTTTTATCTTTCTGGAGTAGACGTACTGGCTACGGATAAGTTTGGAAAA
>CBHEUU010000687.1:0-2889 GCA_965990355.1 uncultured Chitinophagaceae bacterium | reverse complement strand
GATTGGTTTATCCATCACCAGGGAGTTTATAAAAATGCATGGTGGAGAAATTGAAGTGGACAGTGAACTGGAAAAGGGCACTACTTTCAAAATTCATCTTCCCTTTATCCGCCTGCATGCGCCTGAGATCAATACGGAAGAATCTGCAGAAAAAACAGCAGGCAGTACGGAGACCGGACTGATTCAAAAACCTTCTTCTGAAGAGGTGCAGGAACTCAGCCCATCTGCTAATAATACGGAAATGCCCTTGATTTTATTAGTGGAGGACAATGATGATTTCAGATTTTACCTCAAAGATAATCTCCGGCTGCATTATAAGATCGTTGAAGCAGCAGACGGGAAAAAGGGCTGGCATGAAGCGTTGGCCCATCATCCGCAGCTTATTGTCAGTGATATAAGTATGCCGGGTATGGATGGTATTGAACTGACAAAAAAGATCAAATCGGATAAAAGGACCTGTCACATTCCAATCATCCTGTTAACAGCATTAACCGGTGAAAAAGATGAGCTCAAAGGTTTAGGCACCGGTGCCAATGATTATATAACCAAGCCTTTTAATTTTGAAGTATTGAATGCAAAGATCAAGAACCTGCTTGCATTGAACCGCACCTTAAAAAACACATACACCAAACAAATCAAAGTCCTCACTCCTGAAGTAAAAATTGAATCAGACGACGAGAAATTCCTGCAAGAGGTGATGATCTACCTGGAAGAAAACCTCACAAATTCAAAATTATCGGTGGAAGAATTAAGCAGGCATGTTGGGATGAGCAGGAGCACATTATATAACAAGATCCTTGAATTAACAGGAGAAACGCCGGTGGAATTCATTCGTTCTGTAAAGCTGGACAAAGCGGCCATTTTGCTGGAAAAAAGTGAACAGAATGTTGCTCAGATTGCCTATTCGGTAGGGTTTTCCACTCCCAACTACTTTGCGAAATCATTTAAAGCAAAATTCAACATGCTTCCGTCTGAATTCATCCATAAAATGCGGAAGAATGGTAAAACCCCGTTAGAGCCGGGGATAGAGAAAAACTAACCTGTTCCGGATACAACCGATTTCATAATTATTGAATAAAACTCCGGTTTTCGAGCCAATCGCTATACCCCTTCTTACCGGAAAATCTATTTCCCAAAACTTCGCAAGGGAAAAACACTAAAATCCGCAATAAAATTTGCGAATCGGCGTCAAAATCATAGATTTGAAATCGATTGCAAAAAAATCGGCAATATGAAAAAATACCTGCTCACTCTCCTGGCTGTTACTGCGGCATTATTCCTAAAAGCGCAAAACCCCGTCATCACAGGGATCTTTACGGCAGATCCGGCACCACTCATCTATCATGATACGGTTTTCCTTTATACAGGACATGATACAGCTTCTGAGCAGGCAACAAATTATAAAATGCCCGACTGGCATGTGTTCTCATCAACGGATATGGTAACCTGGAAAGATCATGGCGCACTGCTTTCTCCAAAAACATTCTCCTGGGCTACCGGTGATGCTTATGCAGCTCAATGCGTTCAACGTAACGGCAAATTTTACTGGTTTGTATCCACCTTTCATAAGAAAGACGGCAACAGCAATGGCGGAGCCGCTATCGGTGTTGCCGTTTCAGACAGACCAACCGGGCCCTTTGTAGATGCAATCGGAAAGGCTTTGGTCACCAATGAAATGACAACCGATATGAAACACGGCTGGGATGATATCGACCCGACTGTGTTTGTGGATGATGATGGCCAGGCTTATCTCTATTGGGGCAATGGCAGCTGTAAGTATACCAGACTAAAACAAAACATGATCGAACTGGCCGACACGATAAGCACTTTCAAACCGCTGCATTATATCGAAGGACCATGGCTCTATAAACGTAACGGGCTTTACTACCTTCTTTATGCCGGCGCAGGCACCAAACCGGAAATGACTGAGTACTGTACAGCAACAAGCCCTACCGGCCCCTGGACCTATCGCGGTATTATCCAGGAAAACTCTCCCAACAGCTTTACCACGCATCCGGGCCTGTTAGACTATAAAGGGAAAACCTATTATTTCTATCACAACGGAGCTTTGCCCACCGGCGGTAGTTACCGTCGATCGATCTGTATTGACTATCTCTACTATAATCCGGACGGCACGATTCAAAAGATCATCCAGACAACAAAAGGAGTAGACCCGGTAAAATAATCTTTGTATAAACGATCAATATTCATACAACTCATGATATGAAGAAATACAAACTTCTGACAGTTGCGGGACTGGCCCTGCTTTTCCATGCTGGAGTGCTGGCTCAAAATCCTCTGATCAGAGATCAGTATTCTGCAGACCCTTCGGCAAGGGTTTTCGGAGACAGGATTTATGTATTTCCCTCCCACGATATATTCGCCACAGAAGGCAAAGGAAGGCCTGGTTGGTTCTGCATGGAAGACTATCATGTTTTTTCATCCACCAACTTAACCGACTGGGTTGATCATGGAATGATCGTTACACAAAACAAAGTGCCCTGGGTAAAGCCTGACAGTTACAGCATGTGGGCGCCTGATTGCATTTACAGAAATGGGAAATACTATTTCTATTTTCCTACTGCAGCGAAAGATACTATTGCTCACGGACGCGGTTTCAGCATCGGTGTGGCTGTTGCGGATAGACCCGAAGGGCCTTATACACCACAGGCAACACCAATAAAAGGTGTGAAGGGAATTGACCCGAATGTGTTTATCGATAAGGATGGACAGGCTTATTTGTACTGGTCACAAGGCAATATATTCGGCGCGAAACTCAAAGAGAACATGCTCGAGTTGGATGGAGAAGTAATAACACTGGGAGAATTACCAGGGAAAGGATTGAAAGAAGGCCCTTACCTGTTTGAACGCAATGGTATTTATTATCTC
>CBHEUU010000686.1:0-2894 GCA_965990355.1 uncultured Chitinophagaceae bacterium | reverse complement strand
AGGGCAAAGCTGGTAATCCAGTAAGTTCAATGACGGATCAAACAGCATTTCCACGGGTGGATACAAAGCTGTTTCTCCTTTATCATTAATAGCCACCATTTGTGCGATTTCCTTATGGATGTTCACCATTTTTTCCAGCACGGAAGGTGCATCAAATCCTTTGGACAGGTCTTCTTCTTTTTTTATTAGCTGTACGCCGCGGCCATCATAACCGCCTTCACCCAGTTTGTGCACAGCGGGTAAAAAAGCAAGCTGTTCTTTCAATGCAGCAGCATTATCTGTTACTACAAATTCAGGAGAGGGTATCTGGTGCGTTTTATAATATTCTTTCTGAAAGACTTTGTTTTTGATGGTTTTCAGCACAGAAGGTTTGGGATAGATCCGCAGGCCTTCGGCTTCCAGTTTTTCCAGTGCTTCCACATTCACATTTTCAATCTCGATAGTAAGGGCATCGAGTTGTTTTCCGAAAGCATATACGTCATCAAAATTTTTGATATCGCCTTTTACAAAATGCTGGCAAAGATGTGCGGCAGGGCATTCAGGATCATTTTCAAGAACAAAGGTTTCAACAGGATAATTGGCCGCTGCCTGCAGCAGCATCCGGCCCAGCTGGCCGCCGCCTAGAATACCGATTTTTTGCATGGCGCAAAGATAGGAGGATTGGTTATAGTTACGAGATGCGGGATACCCGATAAGCAGGACCTTTTCAATTGTCACCCCGGACCTGGTTTAGTTAGCTTTCAAGTTGAATGAAACTAAGATCCGGGGTCTCCTCGGTATTGTAGTACCTTTAAGAAATTCAAATGACCATTTCTTCAGTATGAAAATACTTTTCTTACTATGGAGACCCCGGATCTTAGTGTACTATTCCTGATAATTTCCTAAATCAGGTCCGGGGTGACAATTGAAAAGGTCCTGCTTATCGGGTATCCCGCACCCCGTGCCAGATAAATTTGCACATCTATCACATTTTTCTAATTTTGCTTATGCGTCCTGATTTTCCTCATAAGCGCTTTTCCGATCAGCGGAACCTGTTCAGCCTCCTGATGGAGACATTGGCTATGTGCAATTATTAATGCCTCACCTGTCCTTACACCACCACCTTCGGTTATTTTATTGAATTCCTCCTGGAATTATTATTGTTTTATTAAATCATTGTAAGATGTCAACTATAGCTAAAAAGATGGACAAGCAAGAGGCTGTCCTTGACTTCCTTCCGCTGGAAGGTACCGATTATGTAGAGTTCTATGTAGGCAATGCCAAACAGGCTGCTCATTATTATATGAGCGCTTTTGGTTTCCAGGCACTGGCTTATGCCGGTCCGGACACCGGTTTGAAAGACAGGGCCAGCTACACAGTGCGGCAGCATAAGCTCACATTCGTGCTGACCACTCCGCTGCATCCCGGCAACGATATTGCAGATCATATATACAAACATGGCGATGGAGTGAAAGCAATTTCCTTAAGAGTGAAAGATGCTGAATCTGCCTGGAAAGAAACCACCAGCCGCGGTGCAAAAAGCTATATGAAACCGCAGCGGCTGAAAGATGAAAATGGTGAAGTGGTGATCAGCGGCATTTATACGTATGGCGATACGGTACACCTGTTTATTGAAAGGCATAATTATAAAGGCGCGTTCATGCCTGGCTACAGGGCCTGGAGCAATCCTCATTTCAGTCCGGCGGACACCGGCCTTCTTTACGTGGACCATTGCGTTGGTAATGTGGGCTGGAACCAGATGAATCCCTGGGTAAAATTTTATGAAGATGTGATGGGGTTCAAGAATATCCTGTCGTTTGATGATGAAGATATTTCTACGGAATACTCTGCCTTAATGAGCAAAGTGATGAGCAGTGGTAATGGGTTTGTGAAATTCCCGATCAATGAACCGGCAGAAGGAAAGAAAAAATCGCAGGTGGAAGAATACCTTGAGTTTTACCGTGGTGAAGGCGTGCAGCACGTAGCGCTGGCAACGAATGATATTGTGACTACCGTACGGGAGCTGATGAGCAGGGGAGTGGAATTTCTGAAAGTACCGAATACTTATTATGATGATCTGCTTGACAGGGTGGGGCATATTGATGAGGACCTTGAACCGTTGAAAGAACTGGGCATCCTGGTTGACCGTGATAATGAAGGATACCTGCTGCAATTATTTTCCAAACCGGTTGAAGACAGGCCTACACTTTTCTTTGAGATCATCCAACGCAAAGGCGCCAAGAGTTTTGGTAAAGGAAATTTTAAAGCATTGTTTGAAGCGATTGAGCGGGAGCAGGAGGCAAGAGGAAATTTGTAAACCGGGAGTTCTATGATCTCGGTTTCTTTCAAAACTGTTCATGGATCAGGCAACGATCAGGGCATTTCTGTGGTCAGCAAATAAAACCACTGCTTATGCGCAGAATGCTTCTTATCTCAGCGGTGATCCTGCTTATAGGATCTGTTTCCTGCTCCAAAGTCAGTTTCCCTCAAAGTTTTATTGGTGATTGGACGATCCATCAGGTATATGGTAACACCTCCTGGGGAGCTCCTTTTCATTGGATGGACGTTCCCCCGACCACTAAGATCAGGTTTACCTCAAATGGAGAATATTTCCGGCGAACCGGAGATATGAGTAATTATGTTCTTATAGGGACCTACGAGATTCTTTCTGATAATAAAATAAAGATCACCTGGGCTAATCCTCCGAATCCGTCTGCTCCTTCCTATACACTTGATTATACTTTTGAAAAAGGTGGGTTTATGACCTGGGGTATTCTGGCCACAGAAGGCACTGTACAGGAGAAGTATAAAAAAAATAAATGAATTAAAAAGAAGGAATGGTTAGTTCATTTTTTCTTTTCGTGTTGTTTCATCTTATTATAATAATATTTTTGCGGTTTGCTGAAATGATAGAT
>CBHEUU010000685.1:0-2898 GCA_965990355.1 uncultured Chitinophagaceae bacterium | reverse complement strand
AGAGGAAACGTCAGCACAGTAACTATACAAGTGCCTGGCAGCACCAGTGCTAATGCGGTAAAACTTCCGCTCGAAAGGGATGGAGTAGTATACCTGCTGGTAAGCACCACCGGTAATTTTGTAACGGATGCTACCGAAGTGCCAATGACATTAAATGGAACAGAATGGGAAACTACCTACGACTTTACAGACGGACAGTATTTCACTTTTGCTACCAATGATGCCTGCGTTTCTGTAGCACCGCTGCTCACCACTTATGGTGTAACTACCAATGCTGCAACAGATAAATGTTATGTAGATGGCTGGATATTGTTCAAAGACCCGGTTGACGCTACCAAATACATTGCAGGAATATATGACCCTGCGGCCTTGATAGACCGCACCAAGATCACAGCTACGGTAAATGTAAACACAGCTTTTGCAGACCTGGGTAAAGGCAGCTCAACGAATGCTGCACGCCTGATGCGCAGGATGCTGCAACTTGATTGTGCTTCCTGCTATGACGCGGTTGCCAATCCGGCTCCTAATTTCACTGTAAGAATGTTCTATAATTCAACGGAGAAAACCGATGCTGAATCTGTTGAAACAAATAATATGCAGGAGATCAAAACTGCCAACAGCATTACAGATCCACATTTCTTCAAATGGTTCAAAGCATCCGGTGTATCAGTGGCGCAGGTAATAAGCGGCTTTACTGCTTCAGGCATTGCAACAGGAGGACAGGAATGGTTTGATGGTCAGCTGAGCACTGGAGATGTCGGCGGAGTTGAATATGTTGATTTCATTAACATCAATAGCTTCTCTACATTCGGTGGAATTTGGGCAGTTAACCTGAATGCTGTGTTGCCGGTAACCTGGTTGGATGTGCAGGCTGTACCTGTAAGCAACGAGAAGATACTGGTTAAATGGAGCACTGCTTCAGAACAGGAAAACGCCGGTTTTGATGTGCAGCGAAGCGAGGATGGATTGCATTTCTCAACCATCAATCATGTAGCAGGTAATGGAAACGCTTCTTCTGTATCTCACTATTCAGTGGAAGATAACCAGGTAGAGCAGGGTAAGACTTATTACTACAGGATACGTCAGACAGATTATAATGGACAGATAAGTTATTCTGTAACGGTTTCAGCACGTCTGCAGGCAGAAGGAATGACTGTGCTTGTATCGCCTAACCCGGCCAGTCATTCATCGAGGTTGCTGATAACTGTAAACAGGCAGCAAACAATGCAAGTGACAGTCACTAATATTTCAGGACAGGTACTGAACAGTAACAAAGTGATTGTTCAGCGTGGGCTTAACACACACACGCTTGATTTGTCAAGGTATTCAGATGGAACCTACTTCATCAAGGTCGTAGCGGATGATGGTACGGTAGATACGAAGAAGATCATTGTTCAAAAAACACACTAGCGTTTCTTGGAATATAGCTAGTCCTGTGAAAGGCTGTAAATTAAGCCGGGAGATCATTCTCCCGGCTTTTGTTTTATGGATATACGACCTGCGGTAATCACCCAATGTTGTTCCGTGTTAATACCTGATCGTAAAGTGTAATAAAAACACAACTTGCCAGGTAGAATATCTTAAGCAACAAAACCACCCAGATATGTCCAATTCCAATCTTCCACCAGATGCTGGCAGCTTCATTTCATTGGATGAAGCGAAAATCATGACAGCCCGTTACCGCTCCGAAAAAGAAAATATCCTGGCACCCGATTATAAGGGGCAGAATATTCTTTCGATCTGTGAAACCTTTAACCGAGATCTGTTCGATTATGTGCTTGCGCAGGAAGGATGCGCCGGCTTGCGTTTTTACTTTGGTATGACAGAGGAACTTAAGGTAAAAGTTATTGTCGTTGGGGTTACCAGTGATAACAAAGACATCCTACCTTCGTCGCCAGTAGTGCTGGCAGAGGGTAATGACGGCAAAGGCATTGTTGAGTACGGATCGCCTTGCCCTGACCACTGCCCTGATGCGCTGCTTTAATGATTATGAAGCCCACACTTTATGAGCTTTACAGTTTTAGTATTGCCATTGCAGCTATTCTGGCAATAGTCAGGTATAAGCGTATTTATCCGGGCTTCCGTCCATTTCTTTTTGTTTGCTGGGCAGCGCTGGCAACAGAAATAGTTTGTTATTTGCTGGTTCACCAGAGGAATTATACTTTTATTCCCTACGGTATTTACAGTATCATTGAAAGCGTGCTGATTACCTGGTTTTTTCGAAAACTGGGCGTATTTGACCGCCGCCCTTATTGGTTTATCTTGCTGATCATTTTTTATCTGTTAGCCTGGTTAACTGAAATTATTTTCTTTAAAGGAATGAGCCGCAATATGACCTGGTTTCGTCTGGAATATTCCTTTGTCTTGATATTGCTCAGTATTCTGTTGCTCAGCAAAGAACTTTCTGTGCAACGGACATTCCTGTTGAAAAGCCCTGTGTTCCTGATCTGTATCGGTTTCCTGCTTTACTATACCTGTACGGTAATAGCTGGAGTGTTTGAACTATATGGCTATGGAGGAAGTGTTACATTCAGAAGGCAGGTGCAATTAATCTTGATCTATGCAAACCTTATTGTTAATCTAATTTACGCCGTAGCCGTATTATGCATGCCTCGTCACCTCCGTTATTCGTTGCCATACTGATAGCCTGCCTCATCGTATTGGTGCTGGTTATCTTTTTTACGGCAACAATGATCCGTTACCAGCGGAGAAATCTTGCCCTGTACAAAGAGAAGCTGGCAGCAGAGATCACTACCCTGGAAAAGGAAAGGACCCGGATGGCCGAAGACCTGCATGATGAACTTGGACCTGTGCTGGTTGGAATCAAATTAAAGCTGAACAGTCTCGACGGATTAGCTAAAGAAGACCAGGTTGTATTGGATAAAGTGCATTCGGATA
>CBHEUU010000684.1:0-2913 GCA_965990355.1 uncultured Chitinophagaceae bacterium | reverse complement strand
TCGGCGATCTCTATCCTTTGCAGGACATCGGTGTAAAAATGCTGGCCGTGTTGCTGGTATTATTATTCACCTGGATCAATTACAGGAGTGTAAAAGCAGGCAGCCAGTTCCAGCTCATTTCCACTATCATTAAAATAGTGATCATTGCTGCTTTGATAGGAGGGTTATTCTTTTCAGGGCAAGGTGATTTTTCCAATTTTATTAATGGAAATGCTCCTCCGGCGGGCATAGGCTTATTGAGCGCAATTGTTGTAGCTATGACAGGCGCTTTCTATGCTTATGACGGATGGATCAATATCACCTTCATTGCAGGGGAAATAAAACAACCTGAACGGAATATCCCGCGAAGCCTTTTGCTCGGTGTTTTAATCTGCATTCTTGTGTATGTATTAGTCAACCAGGCTTACTTATACGTGTTACCGATTAATAAAATGGGAGCATCCTCACTGGTGGCTGCTGATGCCATTGCTGCTGCATGGGGGAAAACAGGCAGTTTGGTCGTTGCCGTTTTGATCGTGATCTGCACGCTGGGTGCAGTGAATGGCAACCTAATGGCTACCTGCAGGATCACTTATGCGATGGGGCAGGACAAAAACTTTTTTTCCTGGGCCGGCAAAACTCATCCGAAGTTTCAAACTCCTTCCAATGCATTATGGCTGCATGCTGTTTGGACATCACTCTTTATTATATCCGGTTCCTTTGATATGCTGGCCGATATGTTTGTGTTCATTACCTGGATAGCGTATGCGGTAGGCGCTGCAGGTATTTTTATTTTAAGGAAACGGATGCCCGGCGCAATAAGACCGTATAAAGTATGGGGCTATCCCTGGGTACCGTTATTATTCATTGCCTTCTCTTTATTTTACCTGGTTGTAACCGTTTGGAATGATGTAAGTAATTATATCGCACATCGTCAACCCGTCATCAATTCTGTATTGGGACTATTACTGACAGCAGCAGGCATTCCTTTATTTTTTTATACAAGAAGAAAAATCAATAGCTGAGTAAGCATCTTTAGCCATTGTATATTTCGTAACTTGAAAACAAAAAGATGAAAACCGTTATTGTTACCGGCGCCACTGGCAATCTTGGTCAGGCTATTATCCAAAAATTTCTTGCAGAAGGCAACGCAGTCATTGGTACGATCACAAAAAATAAACCCACTGCTTTTGATGGTCAGCCTGGCTTTGAAGCCTGTGTGGTAGATCTCACTAAAGAAGATGAAGTAGCTTCAGCAATGACCACTATTTTACGCAAATATCAATCGATTGATATAGCTGTATTAACAGCAGGAGGTTTTGCCATGGGTAAAATAGAAGATTCAGGCATCAGTGAGATCCGTCAGCAATACCAATTGAATTTTGAAACTACTTATATCATTGCCCGTTTTATTTTTCAGCAGATGATGAAGCAGAAAGCCGGAAGGCTATTTCTTACCGGATCAAGGCCCGGTTCCGATATGCGTTTCGGAAAAGGAATGACAGGGTATGCTTTATCCAAATCGCTTTTATTCCGCCTGGCCGAATTGATGAATGAAGAAGCAAAAGGAACTGACGTGATCACAAACGTTATTATACCATCTACGATTGATACCCCTCAGAACCGATCTGCCATGCCTGATGCCGATTTTTCCAAATGGGTAATACCGGAAAGCATTGCTGATATAGTATTTGCCCACTGTGGTTCTTCCTTCGATATATTACGCGAACCGCTGATAAAAGTTTATAACAAAGCTTGAGTTCTTTCCCCACTTTTCTTTGTGCTCTTTGTTGTCTTTGTGGGACATTTATTTCCCACAAAGACAACAAAGAGCACAAAGAACTAAACAACGTATATTTTTTGTGGGATAATTTCAGACTCTTTTGTGGATTTGTTTCCCCATTGATTTTTGTGGAAAATAATGTGGCAAAGTCTTTGTCTATCATACGGTATAAACTGTATGATTATGAAAACAACAAAAGTATTACTCTGTGCCACCATTCTATCTCTATGTACGTTGGGTGCTTACGCACAAAAAGCCTCGGCAATTATTAAAGGCGGCGTAAACATTGCCAATATCTCCAATAAGGATAATGGCAGTTATAATGACGCTAACGGCCTTACAAGCTGGCAAGCCGGTATTGTCGGGGATTTTGAGTTGACTGATTTCTTAGCTCTTCAACCAGGATTACTGTATACAGGTAAAGGTATTAAATGGCAGAATGGTGAACCGGGCGATGTGCTTTACCAGAAGCTAACCTTCAATCCGCATTACCTGGAGTTGCCGGTGAACCTTGTATTTAAAACACCTACTGGCAGTACACGTTTCTTTGCCGGTGCCGGTCCTTATGTAGCAATGGGTATAGGCGGTAAATTCAAAGGTGATGGTGTTTACAATTTCAGCAGAAGCATTGAGTGGTCTGATGATGATCCGTTGACAAGTGAAGAAGAAGGTGCTGGTGTGTTCCGTGCCAAAAGATTTGACTATGGTTTCAATGCACTCGTAGGTATTGAAGCCAGTAAACTGGTAGTTTCAGCTAACTATGGTTTTGGATTAGGCAAAATTCAGTCAACCGCAGAGAACAATAACGATAATAACAAACACAGGGTGCTGAGTTTTACCCTGGGTTATAAGTTCTGATGATCTAAAAACAGTAGACGGTCACATTGTGTTTTTTCCAACGCGGCGCCTTTCAGGGTGCCGCTTTTTTATGCAGTCTGTATTTCATCTAATCCCTATCTTGCGCCCTACACAATACACTATGCTATGCGCTGGATAAAATGGATAGGTTTTGCTGCAGCTGGTGCATTGATCCTTTCATGCTTTATTACATGGGCCGCACTTCCGGCAAGAAACATCTCGATCAGTGGGGTAGATGCTACCGGTACAAGTTTTGGCAAGCCCGGTTATTTTCACCTGATATTAGGTGGCCT
>CBHEUU010000683.1:0-2921 GCA_965990355.1 uncultured Chitinophagaceae bacterium | reverse complement strand
TCATTTCATACACGGTATGATATACTTTTTTATCAATCACCGTTTCATGATCTATCCGCGCTTCTTCAATACTTTCACTTAATCCAAAGCCGATACCGCCGCCTTTGCCGGCTTCTATAAAACTGTCCTGCGGTCTTGTGTAAAAAGCATATTTGCCGTTTACCCATTCAGGATGTAATACTACATTGCGTTGCTGGGGGGAAGGGGTCTTCAGATCTTTAAGCCGCTCCCAGTTAACCAGGTCTTTGGTGCGGGCAATGCCACATTGTGCAATGGCGGCCGACTGGTCAGATTCAGGAGCGGAGGGATCCCTTCTCTCCGTACAGAACAGTCCATATATCCATCCGTCCTCGTGCTGTACCAACCTGATATCATAGGTATTTGTATCCGGAATAGTTGTTTCAGGAATATTCACGGGGTAATCCCAAAACCGGAAATTATCAATTCCATTAGGGCTTTCAGCGATAGCGAAAAAAGATTTACGGTCGGCCGCTTCCACCCTGGCCATCACAATATATTTATCGTTCCATTTAATAGCACCTGCATTCAGCACTGCATTGATCGCAAACCGTTCCATCAGGTGAGGATTATTTTGCGGGTTCAGATCATAGCGCCAGAAAAGTGGTGTATGCTTTGCAGTAAGGACCGGATGCTTATAGCGTTTGAATATACCGTTGCCTGGCATGATCTCTTCATTCGGCAGCGATTGCAATACCTCATGCCTTTTCTCCAGTTCTGACAATCGGTTAAAAAAATCGGTTCGCATATCTTTTATTTAATGATCAGTTCTCTAATTTGTTCCACCATGTTTTTTTCAGAATAAAAATGATCGCGACCAGTATCAACACGGTTATCAATAGCGGAAGCTTTAACCAAAGCACTACGAACATCGGCAGAATGGTGAGGCAGCATTGACCAATAATACCCAGCACCACATTGAACATATCCAACCCAAAACGTTTGTTGGGTTGAAACTGCGGATCCTCTGCCATTACCTCCTGATGCACTGGCCGCCAGAAGCCCCAGGGCTTAACTGTTTTATAAAAACTTTTCAATGTTGCCATATCTGTTGCAGGTGCAGCATAAGTGCCAACAATGCACCCGAGTAGTGAAATAAGGAATAACAAAGGCCAGTAATAAAGCGCAAGCGTATTGGGAAAGAGCGAAGGGAAAACCAGTGCAGCGATAATACCACCCGCCATTCCCCAGAAAAATCCATTGGCATTAAACCGCCACCAATACCATTTCAGCATATTGGCAGCTATATAACCTCCATATAGCGCCCCCACGATCCATTGCAAAACACTATTCACATCTTTGGCATAAAAGCCCAGGATAATACCTAATGTAACCACTACAATACCCGCCAGGTAATTCATCGAGATCACTTTCCTGGTAGAAGCATGCGGGTTAACATACTTCAGGTAAATATCATTCACGATATAAGCCTGGGCTGCATTCAATGTTCCGGAGAAAGTGCCCATGAATGCCCCAAGCAATCCTGTAAGCACCAGGCCAAGTATACCTACTGGTAAAAAACTATTGATGGTTGCAGGCAATATTCTTTCAAAATCCGTTACACCACCCGATTGCAGATTCATTTTATCGTAGTACAGCAATGCCAGCACAGTGAGGCCAATGATCAAAGAATAGCGGACCGGCAATAAAATGATGGAAACAAAACCGCTCATCTTGGAAGCATCTTTGGGTGAACGGGTAGATAATATTTTCTGCATGTCATAATTAGGCGCTGGCCCTGCCAGGCTTGCAAATATTCCTTTGAACAGCATCATCATAAAAAAGAAGCCAAACACGCCAAAGCCATCTGCAGCAATTTTTTTATCGGCATCCGGCACTATCTTGCTCCAGTCAAGATCAAGATTCCATCCAAAAAAAGGATTGGTCCAGCCTGATGGCACATTCAGCGGATGATCCTGAAGATGTATCATTGCGATCACGGCTACTGAAATACAGGCGATGGTCATGATGATATATTTGATAAAATCACCCAGCACAATACTGTGCATTCCCCCCAGGATTGAATAGAACATAGCAAACAGCGTGAAGATGATCCCATAAAAATGAGGAACGAATTCTGCTGAAATGTTGAAGGGCACGTAGTCTTTCACGGTTTCCCACGGAACAAATATTTCAATGAACTTTCCCAATCCTATAAAACCATAAGCCAGGAATCCCAAACAGCTGAGTAAGGCGAACGCTACTACAACGGTGTGAGAACCCTTAATACCCGGACCGCTTTTTCCAAAGCGGGAGGCCAGCCATTCTGCTCCTGTGGTGGCATTGGAACGGCGCAGCCATTTTGATAAGAACATCATGAGGAATACCTGGTTAAACACAGGCCATAGCCAGGGTATCCAGATACTTTTCATGCCATACACAAAACAGAGGGCTACCATCCACATGGTGCCACTGATATCAAACATGTCGGAAGCGTCGCTCATGCCGAGCATATACCAGGGAAGCTTTTTGCCTCCCATCAGGTAGCTTTCCTTATTCTGTCTTGCTTTTTTCCGTAATACCCAACCAATGATCACCATGGTAGCCAGGTATAAAACGATAATGCTTACGTCCAGTAGAGTTAATTTCATCCCAAAATTTACTATTAAAAATAAAGCCGCTCACTTTGGTTGCCATTTTCAAAGATGGTTGCAGGAAGAAGAATCAACCCGCAACCCTTACTCGAACGATTGCTGCTACTGCTAATCATTGGTATAATCTTTCAGCCAGCACATCTTTTTCAAAAAGCGTGACCGGCAGTTCATAAAATTTCTGAAAATCGTCTGCTGACACCTGTCCTTTGTAGGGAGCGTAATAATGCATTTTCTTATTCCATTGAGCATACCCATGATTGCGCCATACGAGCACATAGGATATTTTGTTATCGCCAATGGCTTTCAGCA
>CBHEUU010000682.1:0-2929 GCA_965990355.1 uncultured Chitinophagaceae bacterium | reverse complement strand
TTGAGAATGGGTGGTAAAAGGCAATTTCTTAAGGGCTGAAGTTGTGTAGTAGCTGATATGGTACACAAAAGCTTCCAGGCTTCTTTTGGATACTTCAGCAGGGTCTTTGATACGCAAAGTGCCCGAAGCAGCATTGCGTGGATTGGCGAGAGGTGCAAGTCCCTGCTCCACCAATTGCTGGTTATAACGTGCGAAGTTATTTTTATTGATCAGCACTTCCCCTCTTATCTCCACGGTTTGCATACCGTACTTAGAGAATTTGGCGGAAAGGGGAATGGAACGGATTTGTTTGATATTCGTAGTGATCTCATCACCTTCTGCACCATTGCCCCGTGTAGCACCACGAAATAGCAAGTCGTCTTCATAGATCAGGGAAATACTGCCGCCGTCAAACTTTGGCTCCACGCAATATTCTATTTCCTTCAATCCGGTCAGCTCTCGGGCTTTGCGGTCAAAATCAACGAGGTCGTCTGCATTGTAAGAATTATCCAACGAAAGCATGGGTACCAGGTGCTGTGCCACCGGAAAATCTTTCGTTAATCCCTTTGCCACTCTTTGGGTAGGGGAGTCTGATGTGACCAACGCGGGATTTTCTTTTTCAATCCTTTCCAGTTCCTTGAATAATTGATCATACTCGCCATCGGAGATCAGCGGATCGTTCAACACATAATAACGGTATTCATGAAAACGGAGCACATCTCTTAATTGTCCGGCCTTGTCTGGCTCAATGGCGTGTTTGGCACTGCTTTTTAATAAGGCAAGACTGTGTTTCTGGAGTTCTTTGGTAGCGTCCTGGGTATACATATCCTTCAGTTTCAAAGTAAAGTTAGGGTCTCTTACGGAATACGGCGACATTGAACATGAGCGTCGGAAAAATAATTAATGTGTTGTAAGTACATATCTGTATCTTCATTCCCGGTTTTGCCAAAACTGGTTTTTCCGGTATTAAAAATACCGGGTTTAAAAAACAAATTGTTTATCATGAAACGATTGCTGCCGGTCCTGATGGGCCTACTCTGTATTCCTGTATTTTCTTCTGCCCAGTTATTGACCTGGACTCCCGCTTTTCCCAAAGACAATGACAATATTACTATCGTACTGGATGCCACCAAAGGCAACCAGGGATTGAATAATTACAGTAATCCTGACAATATATATGTTCATATAGGTGTTACCACCAACCTGAGCAATAATGGCGGCCAGCAATGGTTGTATGTGAATGGCAGCACCGGAGCTACCTGGGGCAGCGCCACACCTGCGTTGAAAGCCACTTCCCTTGGAAATAACAAATATCAATACACCGTCAACAACATCCGTAGCTTTTTGGGTGTGCCTCCGGGTGAAACCATTCAAAAAATTGGGATTCTGTTCCGCGATGCAAATGCCAACCCCGACCTCGTAAAAAAAGCGGCTAACACAGATGGCAGCGATATGTACATTCCCATTTATACCAATGATGTGGCTGTACGTTTTGCTGTTCCCCCTTTTCAACCCACATTTGTTCCCACACCTGAACCATTGACCAAAGCGGTGAATGATAATATTTCCCTTACAGCCAATTCCAATAAAGCAGCTACTTTGAATCTTTACCTGAATGGTACATTGATACAAACTGCTGCAGGCGCTACCACTATTTCAGCCAATCCAACGCTTACCGCAGGCGGCAACACAACTATCATTGCAGAAGCAGTAGATGGAGCAACTGTTTCAAAGGACTCAGTAAAATTCTTTGTAACAGGAGGCGTTACTGTTGCGCCATTACCTGCAGGCGTTAAAGACGGGATCAACTATCTGAGCAATACTTCAGTAGTGCTTGTATTGTATGCGCCGGGTAAAAGCCGGGTAAGCGTTATCGGTGAGTTCCCGGGTAATAACTGGACAGAACAGCTCTCCAATCAAATGAATAAAACGCCTGATGGAAATTACTGGTGGCTGCAAATTGATGGTTTGACTGCCGGTACTGAATATGCTTTTCAATATCTCGTGGATGGCACATTGAAGATCGCTGATCCGTATACAGAAAAAGTGCTGGACCCGGCGAATGACGGAAGCATACCTGCTGATGTATATCCCAACCTGAAATCTTATCCTGCTGGTCAAACCGGAATAGTAAGCATTGTGCAAACAGCTGCACCGGCCTATAACTGGAAGAACAATACATTTAATGGCCCGGATAAACGCAATCTCATTATTTATGAAGTATTGCTTCGCGATTTCACCGATGCACATCGCTGGCAAACCATGATCGATACGCTCAGTTACCTGCAACGCCTGGGTATTAATGCGGTTGAACTGATGCCGGTAACAGAGTTTGAAGGAAACGACAGCTGGGGTTATAATCACTCCTACTCTTTAGCCCCGGATAAATATTATGGCACCAAAAACAAACAGAAAGAATTCATTTATTCATGCCACAGCAAACAACTTGCCGTGGTCATGGACGTAGTGCCCAATCACGTTTACAGTCAATCACCACTGGCACAGCTTTACTGGAATGCAGCACTCAACCGTCCTGCGGCCAATAATCCCTGGTTGAATGAAGTGCAGCCGCATGCTTTTGGATTTGGAAATGATTTCAACCATGAAAGCGCCGCCACAAAATATTTCTGGAAAAGAATGTTTGATTTCTGGTTGCGTGAATATAAAATGGATGGGTTCAGGATGGACTTCACCAAAGGACTTACACAAAAACCATCAACGAACGATGCACAGTTCAGCGCTTATGATCAAAGCCGGGTGGATATTTTAAGGACCTATGCAGACACGATCTGGAAATATTTCCCTTCCTCTTATATCATCCTGGAACACCTGGCAGCAACCAATGAAGAGCAAACCCTGCAGGGCATGGGTTTCATGCTTTGGGGCGGCAAGCGTGAGAACGTAGCATACAATGAAGCCACGATGGGATATCATGAAAGCAATAAATCAA
>CBHEUU010000681.1:0-2930 GCA_965990355.1 uncultured Chitinophagaceae bacterium | reverse complement strand
CTTTGGCCACATCTGTTCCGGTAATGCCCATTGCTATGCCGATATTGGCTTTCTTTAATGAAGGGGCATCATTTACTCCATCACCTGTCATGGCAACAAATTCCTGCTTCTCCTGTAGCGCTTCCAGTATGTTGAGTTTTTGCTCTGGTGAAACCCTTGCATATACCCGTATCTTTTCTACTTCGTTTAATTTTTCATTTTTGGTTTCCTGCAGCTCTTTGCCAGTTACCACTCCCTGGTTGTTATCATCGAGAATACCCATTTGCCTTGCAATAGAAGCTGCAGTTAACGGATGATCGCCTGTGATCATCACCGGTATGATACCTGCTGCTTTGCAATCTTCTATTGCTTTTTGTGCTTCTTCTCTTGGAGGGTCCATTAATCCCACGAGTCCGATGAAATGCATATCTTTCTCTATAGAGTCAGGGCTTACTTCCTCTGGCAGTTCATCTATTTCTTTTCCTGCAAAAGCGATGACACGCATGCCTTCTTTCGCCATTTTTTCTTCCTGGCTTCTAATTTCATTTTTTAAATCGGCCTGTTTATTTATATCGCCAATGGTTTCTGCCGCGCCTTTTGTTATTACCCATAATTTGCCATCCCTTTGATGGATAGTAGTCATCGCTTTCCGTTCTGCATCGAAAGGAATTTCTTTTACCTGTTTATATTCCTTCTGTTCTTTTGCGTATTCCACCATGGCGATTTCTGTAGGGTCGCCGGAGAGTTTTCCATTTTTTTCTTTTACACCATGGTTCAGGCTCATGGCCTGCAATAGTTCTTCTTTATTTTTCTCATCCTTTACCCATATATCCTGCACGATCATTTGATTTTTGGTCAGCGTTCCTGTTTTATCGGTACAGATATAAGTGACCGAACCAAGCGTTTCCACTGCATATAATTTCCTGATCAGCACCTGCTGCTTCAGCAGGCGTTTTGCTCCTAGTGCAAGCGATATGGTCACCACGGCGGGTAATGCTTCCGGTATAGCTGCCACTGCCAGCGATATGGACGTAAGTAGCATGCGGGTTACTTCTTCACCGCGCAGGTAACCGATAAAGAATAAAGCGACACAGAGCGCGATAATGACTACCGTCAGTTTCTTACTGAACTGAGACAGTCTTTTTTGCAATGGAGTAATGCTTTGCGCTTTATCAAGCATGGCAGCAATATTGCCAAGCTCGGTTTTCATACCGGTAGCTACTACCAATCCCTTGCCTCTGCCACTGGTGATCTGTGTGCCTTTGAAAGCCATGTTGATCATGTCTCCCGGTTGCAGGTCTTTTTCTGTCAGCGGGCTGATCTTTTTGTCAACAGCATTCGATTCACCTGTAAGGCTTGCTTCGTTGATCCGGAGTGATTCAATTTCCAGTAAGCGGATATCTGCTGGTACAATATCACCTGCTTCCAGCAATATGATATCACCGGGAACTATTTCTGTTGATGATATTTCTGTGGTCTTGCCATTTCTTACAATACGGGAAGAAGGCACGGCTGTTTTTTGCAGGGCTTCTATTGCTTTCTCTGCACGGTATTCCTGGATAAAGCCAATGACGGCATTAAGGATAGTGATGACAATGATAACAATGGTATCTGACAATTCACCTATAAATATAGAGATCACTGCTGCTGCTGCCAGCACCAGTATCATCACATTCACAAACTGGCGGAGGAAGATAAACAGCGGGCTTATCTTTCTTTTACCCTTTAATTCATTCTTTCCATACTCTGCCAGCTTTTGCTGCACAGCCGGATCATTCAATCCATCTATGCTGCTACCCATTTGTTTTAATGCCTCATCTCCGGAGATCGAATACCAGTTCATACTCATAAAGATACTTTTATGATTCCATGGAAGTAATCATAAAATCAGGCCAATTTGGATGCTGGAGTGATACGGTGTGGGGAGTTGATTTTGCTAAGCCCGTATTTACGATATTTACAAGTTAATTAAAAAAGGCGATTATGGCCAGATCAAATAATAATTCTATAAAACGCAGTGAGGAGATCACGCAACAATATTTCAGCCTTTTGGATCAGCATCTTAGTGATATTGTGGAAGGCCGGGTTACCAGGATGAAGGAACTTAATGAAATTGCAAGCGATTTATGTGTGTCCCATCAGCACCTGACCGATACTATCCGGCAAACAATGGGACATCATCCCTGTCATTTTTATGATATGAAAATTATTGAACAGGCGAAAAAGCTTTTGCTTGAAACCGATCTCCCTGTCTCAGAGATCGCGATCACTCTCACGTATGACCCTTCCAATTTCTCCAAAGTTTTTAAGAAGATCACCCGGCAAACACCCGGCGCATTCCGCAAACAGGTTAAAAAATAACCGCCCCGGTCAAAACTTCCGAAAAGTTCACCATAACGGAGCACTTTATTGACCCCAACTTTGCCAGATTGTTCAAATAAATAATTACAATTATGGCAAGAAATGATTTTAAAGGAAAAGTAGTGCTGATAGCAGGCGGCGCAAAAAATCTGGGTGGTTTATTAAGCCGCCAGATTGCGGCAAAAGGCGCTAAGGTTGCTATACACTATAATAGCAGCAGCACTAAAGCTGATGCTGAGCAAACTTTGACTGATATTCAAAAAGCCGGAGGCGAAGCTTTCTTATTCCAGGCAGACCTTACCAAGATCGCCAACATCAAAAAACTATTTGATGAAACCAAAACGAGATTTGGCGGTATTGACATTGCGATCAATACAGTAGGAAAAGTATTGAAAAAACCTTTCGCAGACACTACAGAACAGGAATATGACAGCATGTTCGACATCAACTCCAAAGTGGCTTATTTTTTTATCCAGGAAGCAGGCAGGCAACTGAATGACAATGGCAGGATATGTACCATTGTTACCTCTTTGCTGGCAGCATTTACGGGCTATTATTCCACTTATGCCGGAGGAAAATCACCTGTAGAA
>CBHEUU010000680.1:0-2931 GCA_965990355.1 uncultured Chitinophagaceae bacterium | reverse complement strand
TGCCAGCGGCACCGGTATCCAGCACAGGTAAAATATACCACTGAGGATATCAAAGAAAGTGGAATGATGCTGCAGGAAATATTCATTCGGTGTAATAATGCTATCGCCAGACCGTATGCCAAACACAGCTTTCTCTGCGGCATGAAGGCTGCCGGTATGTACATCAACAAAAAGATAATTGGGAAAAGCCTTCATGTAGTCGAACAAGATCCAGTATACAATGAAGACCGAAAAACCAATAATGAACTTACGGGTGAAACCGGAAGCATAATACAGGAGGTTGAACAAAACCACCAGGAATACCTGGTCTGATTTGAAGCCAACCAGCAATGCGGACACTAAGAGATAGGCCAGCGATAAAAGAAAAGTGCTCAGCAGGTCCCTGGAAGTAAATAATCCAGGCTGCCCCTGGATTGTCTTCATGCTTTATGCTTCTTGGGAAAACCTGAACGGAAGATCTCATCCCAAAGCGAGGTGCTTACGCCATATCCTTTGGTTGAATCATCATAGTGATGCAACATATGGTGCTGCTTCACTCTTTTCATCAGGGAACTTTTAAAATTATAGTGATGCATAGCATAATGCATCATATCGTATATGAGATAGCCGGTGATAAAACCGGGAAAGAATGACCACAAATAAGCTTTTTCCAGGAATAAGGAGAACAGGAAATAAAACCCGACCGCCAGGGGAATGCTGGCAGACGGCGGCATCACCAGGCGTTTTGCATCCTTTGGGTAGTCGTGGTGAACTCCATGAAATATAAAATGCAGCCGCAACCCCCATTTTGATTTAGGCACAAAATGGAACACATAGCGATGGAGCAGGTATTCCGTAATGGTCCATACACCAAGGCCGCCAAGAAAGCACAGCGCATACATCCCGAAACTCAATGGGGCTGTCAGTGCACGGTAGGAAAAATAGATGACCACAGGCACATATACAAAAAGCGGCACTGTAAAATGAACTTTAGATAAGCTCTCTAACAGACTGCTTTTGAACATCCTTACGGACCCAGTGGAATTGGAAATATAGTTCTTCTTCATGTACGCAGGTTTATAAAACGGTCCCGGCTATTTCAATACTTTCTTTCTTTCCACGATCTCTGTCCCTGTGGCCGGGTCTGTACCTTTTACTTCAAAATACTCAATATTCGGCGACCAGAACGTACCTCCTTTATTGATCTTGATAAAGATACTTTTAAGGATGACCATTTTTCCATTTATCGAAGCAAACACGTGGTATTTACCATCTGCCGCTTTGGTCAGGTACATCAGGTACTTGGAATAGGACACAAAATTAAGCTTGTATTTTCCATCTTCCAGCCGTTTTGTTTTGATTCCGTAGGCAAATTTACGCTGTATAAAACTAAGCTCTTCTTTTTGCCCTTTTTCTGCATACCTGATCCAGTATACATGAATAGGGTTCTCTTTGTCCAGTTCGCCATTATCCTCCAGGCGCAGGTCACACATAATCGTGTTGGTATTCGGGTTGCGCTGCAGGTAAAATAACTGTTCGTTGGTGACCGGTGGCGCCGGGAAACTTTCCTGTGCTGCGGCCAATATGCCCCAGCAAATAAACAGAGCCAGCAGGCCCTTCTTATGTAACATAACTAGTCTTTAAAATTATTCCTTTTTATATATTAATAATCCTCTATGGCTCAGCAATTCCTTACTTAAAACAACTTAATGGCCCGCTTGTTTATCCAGGGCTTTTTTTGCATCTATCAACCTTTTAATAGCCGTAATATTGGTCAGTACAGCCATTATGGTAATAGGAATGGTGAAAACGGACATGGTTTCGAATACCGGGATCGGCAGTCCGGATACCTCTATTTTGTAGTCTCCGCCGATGATGCTGCCGGTGATCCCGCAGGCAATAGCCGATACACCTGTCAGCACCACCCGCTCCGGTCTTTGCATCAGTCCGCCCTTGTTCTCAATTCCCAATCCCTCACTGCGTGCCCTGGTGTAGCTTACCATCATGGAACCGATCAGGGCGATGAATGCGAAGATCGAACTCAGGAAATAGTGATGCGATACCAGGTAGTAGCAGATCCCGAGAAACATGATGCATTCGCTGTAACGGTCCAGCACAGAATCGAACAGGGCGCCGAATTTGGAGCTCATATTGCCAAGCCTGGCCACCTGTCCATCAAGCATATCAAATAACCCGGCAAAAAGGATCAGGCCTCCGGCCCATCCAACATAAGAGAGATCGCCGCGGTGACCTTTTTCGCCTCCTTCAATAAAAATTATTGCCACCACTATGTTAAGGATTAAACCTGTAATGGTCACTGCATTGGGCGTGAATCCGATTTTGATCAGGGTTTTAACCAGTGGGTTGATGATAACATAAATACCTTTCTGCAGGCGGTCCCTTGTGCTGGGCATGTTCAATAGTTTTGAATCGTTAGAATTCGAATCGTACACGGCCCCTGATACCCCATTCAGGCACATCCGGATGCTCCATGTAACTTAACCTTTTCACCACATCCAGCCGTAATACTTTAAAGATATTACCGATACCGATACTCGCCTCCATATATGGTTTGCCGTTAAGGATAAAGGTAGTGGGATTACCCAAAGCATCCGTCGGGAACCGGAGCGTATTTGTATTTTTCGCAGGGTTGTTCTCATCCCTCATCCCCCCATACAGAAACTTGAAACTCGCCACCTCCCGCAGTTTCAGCTTTTTAAGCAATGGGATCTTATTAAAAATAAGGCCATTCAGAAAGTATTCCGTATTCACAGACACATACCGGTCGCTTACAAATTCCATAAAGTTCATCATATTGAACGAATAGAACTGGTAAGAATAAGACTGGTTGGCCCGGTGAATGCTCAACAGCGGGTAAGGCACTTTTCCAAATGTATTGGCACCTTCCACAACGATATCCGCAAAGCCGAACTGTGATAAATAAAAGCGCTT
>CBHEUU010000679.1:0-2932 GCA_965990355.1 uncultured Chitinophagaceae bacterium | reverse complement strand
TCATGTGATCTATGAAATATTCAATGAACCGGATGAAGAAACATGGCCTGAAGTAAAAGCGTATTCAACGGAGATCATTAAAGTGATACGCGCTGCGGATCCGGATAATATTATCCTGGTGGGCTCGCCGCATTGGGACCAGGATGTTCATGTGGTAGCTGATGATCCTTTACTGGGTTTTTCAAACCTGATGTACACCCTTCATTATTATGCAGCCACGCATAAGCAGGGGCTAAGGGATCGCGGAGATTATGCATTACGTAAAGGCATTCCTCTTTTCATTTCCGAATCGGCCGGTATGGAGGCCAGTGGAGATGGCCCTTTGAATCCTGAAGAATGGCAGAGATGGATCGATTGGGCCGAGCAGAACCAGATCAGCTGGATCACCTGGTCGGTATCTGATAAAAATGAAACCTGCTCGGTGCTTTTGCCATCTGCTTCTTCAGAAGGCAACTGGAAAGCTGCAGATATGAAGGAATCGGGAATAAGAACAAGGGAGTTGCTAAGAAAGTATAATAACAAATTAGCGGTGATTGCATATTACTCCGGCGATGCAGGTCAGTTGCCGCAATACCCGGTAGAAAAGCTTACTCATATCATTTTCAGTTTTTGCCATCTCAAAGGGAATCGCCTGCATGTGAGCAATGCGAAGGATACAGCTACCATCCGGCAATTGGTAGCAGCAAAAAAGAGAAATCCGGAACTTAAAGTGATGCTGTCACTTGGTGGCTGGGGAGGCTGTGAAACCTGTTCAAATATTTTTTCAACAGATCAAAACAGGAAAGCATTTGCTTCTTCTGTAAAAGAGCTGGGCAGGTATTTTAATACAGATGGTATTGACCTGGATTGGGAATATCCGGCTATTGCAGGTTATCCCGGGCATGCATACAGTGCAGCTGACAAAGATAATTTCACCGCTTTGGTGAAAACATTACGTGATACACTGGGTGCAAAACAGGAGATCAGTTTTGCAGCAGGAGGGTTTGACAGTTTCTTATTGAACTCGGTTGACTGGAAAAGCCTGAGCCCATTAGTTGACCGTATTAACCTGATGAGCTATGACCTGGTAAGTGGTTTTGATACAGTTACCGGCCATCATACACCTTTGTATTCAACAGCAAAACAAGTGGCTTCTGCTGATTATGCCATTCAATACTTCACCAGAATTGGCGTACCACTTAATAAAATTGTGATTGGTGCAGCATTCTATGCACGCACGTGGGCAAATGTGCGGAATGTGAGCAATGGATTATATCAACGGGGTAAATTCAAAAGTTTTATACCCTACAGGGAATTCAGTAAACAACTTAACAGTGCACGCGGGTATAAATTTTATTATGATAGCGTTGCCAAAGCTTCCTATGCGTATAACGTACAGAAAAAGGAATTCGCTACGTTTGATGATCCACGTTCCATTCAATTGAAAACAGCGTATGCGATCAAAAAGGGATTGAATGGGATCATGTTCTGGGAACTTACATTAGACAAACCACAACAAGGTTTGGTGGAAATAATCGATAAAGAGAAGAACAAGCAATAATCAATCTTCTTTGCTTCCCCAGCGATAAGTACGGATATCAAACCCTGCAAGGTCAAGCACCCGGTCAACTACCGTAGCGGCTACTTCTTCCAGCGTTTGTGGTTTACTGTAAAAAGAAGGAGTGGCGGGACAGATGATACCACCGGCCAACGTTACCGTCTCCATATTCCGGATATGGATAAGATTATAAGGAGTATCGCGCACCACGCAGATAAGTTTTCTTCTTTCCTTTAATATTACATCAGCAGCGCGGGTAATAAGATCATTGGAAATGCCGCCGGCAATTCTTCCTAACACACCCATTGAGCAGGGGATGATGATCATATTTTCATACTTGCCTGAGCCGGATGCAAAAGGTGCGGTGAAGTCTGTAGTAGTGTAAAATTTTGCAGGAAGCTTTTGATAAGACATATCACCCAGTTCTGTTTCCCAAACCTGTTTAGCATTTTCTGTCATGACTACTGCAAGGTCTGCGCACTGCTCAGGAATAGCGGCAAGTTTTTGTAGTAATTGGCGGGCATAAATGGAGCCACTGGCGCCGGTAATGGCAATAACTGTTTTTTTCATACTTATGTTTGCAAAAATCAGCAATTAAATCTTGAATTAACCGGAAGAAAACCGCAAGTTCAGTGACAAAATTTAGACAAACCCGCGCAAACGTTTGCATGGGATAAAAAGTTAATATCCGGTCAAAATTCAACGTTTCGACATTGAGATGGATCAATAAAAGGTATAATTGACACATATTCGGCAAAAAAAATCATGAAAAAGTTTTTGTGTTAATTTATTATTAGCGATATTGCTCATGAATTTTCATAGGATAAGGTTTAATGGTTAATGGTTTTTGATTAGGGCCCTCCCGGATTTACTTCGGGAGGTCTTTTTTTGAGGTACGTTACCGTAATTTTACTAATTCTCATCTCCTCCCGGGGGGCGGTAACGTTCCCGCAAAGTCACTCCACCGGCTCTCCCAACAATTTTTTCAGTTTAACATACACGCCATTTGTCCAACCAAAGCCATCCTGGTTTTTATATTCTCCACCACCTGCTTCCAAACCCATATTGATCACGTTGTATTTTTCCATAAGTCTCCCTGTTCGCTCAAATACTTTTTCTACATTCTTTGTCCAGTTAAGCGCAATGCGTTTCGCCAACTCAGGCCGGTTATAATTCACTGCTGCTTTATAACCGATCCATTGCAAAGGAGCCCATCCATTCGGTGCATCCCATTGCTGTCCTGATTCAATCAATGTGGTGAGTAAACCTCCTTCCCGAAGGAAATCTTTTTCCATCCTGTCGAGCACAAGACCAGCCTGCTGTTCCGGTGCAATGCCACAGAAAAGAGGAAAAGCCATTGCCATTGTTACTGCTGCTGATGGGCGTTGTTCTGTA
>CBHEUU010000678.1:0-2933 GCA_965990355.1 uncultured Chitinophagaceae bacterium | reverse complement strand
GATGCAAATTGTTTGATCGCGAAAGCTGCAGAGCGGGAACCATCGTAGGTAAATACGATCTCGTCAATTCCTTCAAAGGAGCCTGGTGCGATCAATACCGGGCATTCCGAATCTTTCAGAACAGATTTTACAAAATCAGTAGGCCTTCCTTCATATACTTTGTTGAAAGAAGTGGCGGCATCCAGGATAAGCAGATCTGCATAGCGGCTCTGGGCAATGATCTCGCTGGACGGTGTTCCCCCGGCCAGGTGATACGAACACCTGGCAGATTTCCGTTCGCAACAGTCCTTGAAAGATTCGATATTTTTTTCGATCAGGGCTTTTTTTTGAATGTATTCGGGCGAGTCTTCATCAATGCCCCACTCAAGGTAAGGCATTCCGGTATTGATCACCGGTCTTTCATCGGCTACCAGGTTTTCAAGGAAGATGCCTGTAACGATGGATTTGGTCAACCGGCCAATATAACAGGCAAAATCAATTGACTGGTCGTCGGGGTTTACGGCATTTATTGCCAACAGAATCCTTTTCATGATATAAAATATTAGAGGTGTTTGATTATTTGTGGGTGATAAAAACTGGAAGCTGGTGCTCATTGATGGCATCCGTGATGAAACTTTTTTTGAACATCATAGATAGCCCGCTCCGGCCAAATGATCCACTTACAACAATGGCTTTCTCATTTTCCATGAGCCATGCAGAAAGCATGCTTTTTTCAGGTAAAAACAATAATTGCCAGTTTACCTGACTGAAATGGGCTTTCACCAGTTCTTTAATCTGTTTTTCATGTGGCCAGGTTTCTTCTTCTTTTGTTGTTGTATATAAAATGGTAGTGGGATATTTGGTCCATTCCGGGAACAGGTAGGCAAATTGCCTGATGGCAAATACAGAAGAAGCGCTTCCATCATAGGTTAATATGTTGGCTGTAGGAAAAACATGTTTTTCTGGAATAACCAACAACGGGCATTCAAGGTCATGCAATATTTCTTTGAGGTATAGATTGGAAAGGTCAGTACCGGCCTGCTTATAGAATTCCTGGCTGCTGACGATCAGCAGATCAGTAAATCTCGACTCCTTTTTTAACTCAGGCATCGCGAAATCGAGATAAGAACTATGTGTCCGGAAATTTATTTTATTATGGCGACAATAGCTTTCAAAACGGTGGATATTGTATTGTACTTCTTTGGTGGTGCTGTCTTCCAGCAAGGGGATCACTTTAGCTCCCTCACCTTCATTACCGGCGAAACTCCAAAGGTTTGCATAATCGACCTGGGGTAAAAAGGCTCCCACAAGTAAAATAGGCTCTTTATCATTGATCTTTCTCGCGAAATCGAGGGCTGCTTCGGAGAAATGGTTTCCATCAAAAGCAAGAAGTATCTTTTTCATTGGTTGTTTGTTGTGGAAATGAAGTTATAATAGGAGAAAACCGTTTTTCATGAGGGAAGACAGGTGGAAAGCTGAGAGTTGTCAGGTGCAACTTCAGTTAAAAGTATTTTAAGGTCTTTGCCTGGTTGTTTACTACATTTTTACGGGTCATGTCTTTTACGATCAGCAAGCCATATTCGTGAGCGAGGTTGGTGGTGGATGTGGGGTCGAATGTTTGACTTTGTGCTGAATATAACAGGCTGTGATTTTCCAGGTCATAAAAATTTGTCTCCCAGAAATAACTGACAGATTCGGTATAATATCCTGGTTGAGACACAAGGTCATACGCATTTTGATAATAGCTCCAGAGCTGGCGATGATAATTGCTTAGTGGCGTGGAAGCAAACTGCCCCGATTTCAGGCGTTTCTCTTTTTGCTTGCTTAGCAACACGATAGTGAGAACAGCATCAAATGAGTTTTCTTCCATTTGTTGCAACATCTGGGCTTCTGTCAGTCCATAAAAAGTGTTGGGCTGAAATTCTTCACAAGCGCAAACTACCGCGTAGCCCAATTTGCGCAGATCCTCTGCCAGATGCTTTTCCAGCTTTTCCCGGATACTCCGGTCTGGTTCATTGATTAAGCCAAGTACCAGTATTTTCTTGTAGGATTTAGCTGTTGCTCCTGGTTGTGTCCAGGAGGAAATGATGCTGGAGGTGGAGCAGCCGAAACTTGCTAATAACAACAGGAAGAAGGGCATTAATCTATTCTTGCTCATGCGGTATTTTGATTATCCTGCTAAACTATACGGGGCAGGTGTTGTTACGCATGAGTTAGGTCAGCCTGGATGACGATTATTATCATTATCATTATCCAGCAACCAGGTGAGCCGGCTCTCTTTCAAAGAAAATGGAGAAGGTAGGAGGTAAGCCGCGGATGCCCCACAGAAGAAGTTCATGGGCGGGTTATTGCTTCACAATTTAAACAATTTACTGCGATCCGGGGGTAGCCGAAATAGACCAACGACATGATTTTCCGACGAACTGTTGTTTTTTATCCCGTTCCAGGACTGGAGCAATTGAATGGCCGATGTTCTATACTTCCGCTGTATTTTTACAAACGATTTTGAACAAAGAATAGCATAGAATATGTCGGAAACCAGGAATAAAAAACTTGAGCAAATACTTGCTTGGGCAGATAATAACGATGACATACGGGCAGTGCTGCTGACCAGCTCTCTGACCAATCCCGATGCACCCCGTGATGATTTCAGCGATTTGGATATAGAGCTGGTAACCCGCGATTTTCAGAAGCTTATTAATGACGATAGCTGGCTTTCATCTTTTGGCAAAGTCATTGCAAAAGTGGCCGAGAATGAAGAAGTATTTGATGGGAAACATGCGATGAGAATGGTGTTGTATGATGACTACGTGAAAGTTGATTTTAAATTGTACAGCATACCGGCATTTGTGCGGGAAGTGAATAACGAGATTTTGCAGGAGGATTGGGATGTCGGTTACAAGGTAATGATTGATAAAGATCATCTGACGGACGGAATGCCTTCGCCTACTTAT
>CBHEUU010000677.1:0-2942 GCA_965990355.1 uncultured Chitinophagaceae bacterium | reverse complement strand
AGCCATCTGAGATGGTGCATGTGGGTTCATCGAATGAACCGATGACGGCAGAACAAAGGCAAAAGAGGCTGGATAAGGTGAACAGGTACCTGAGTAACGATTCGGCGAATAAATTATACCTGAAAGAAAAAGCCATGCTGATGGATACCACTAAACCAGTAAGCAGGTATGATATCGATCAAATATATGATAGCCAGCTTGACTTACCACCAATAGGCACCGCTTACAACTCACTGGCTGAATATGACTCTGTGCAGGCGGCAGTACCTGAAAAAAGACGGGATGGCTGGTTTACGCATCTTTATAACAAGAAAATATACAAACTGAACGATCAGTTTAAAAGTAACAGGCAGGCTGCAGTTGAAAAGATAGTTGAAGTGTTCCTGCATAAACTGCCTTATTTATTATTCGCATCTCTTCCTTTCTTTGCACTGATACTTAAATTGCTTTATATCCGGGGAAGGAAAGTGTATTATTATGCTGATCATGGCATATTCTCTATTCATCATTATATTTTCAGTTTTATACTCTTGCTATTTGCTCTTTTAGTTGGGAAGCTGAGTGATGCTACGGGATGGTACATCTGGGACATTGTTGTCTTTATTGGGCTTATTGCCTGGCCAGTGCACCTGTTCATAGCTATGCGCCGTTTTTATGGACAGGGAAAGTTCAAGACATTCCTGAAATTTGTTTTATTGAACTTATTAGGATTCATCTCGCTTATATTCTTGTTTGTTCTGTTCGCACTTTTTTCCTTTTTTCAACTTTAACCGCTACCTGTTATGAACACAAATCAAACTGAGCTGACAAACGCATTTCAAAGGCTGGTCACTATTATGGATGAACTGAGGGAAAAATGTCCCTGGGACAGGAAGCAAACCATTCAAACCCTCCGGCAGATGACCATTGAAGAAACGTTTGAACTGGCCGATGCTATTACCGACAGCGACTGGAAAGGTATCAGGGAAGAACTGGGCGATCTGTTGCTTCATATAGTGTTTTATGCTAAGATCGGTACTGAACAAAGCCAGTTCAGCTTGCAGGAAGTGATTGATGGGATCAGCGATAAACTGGTAGCCCGCCACCCGCATATCTATGGCGATGTAAAAGTGAACGATGAAGAAGACGTTAAAAAGAACTGGGAAAAGCTGAAGCTGAAAGAAGGAAAAACCTCTGTATTAAGCGGAGTACCGCGTTCATTGCCCGCTACTGTAAAAGCCATGCGGCTGCAGGAAAAAGCAAAACAGGTAGGTTTTGAATGGGACAACAAAGAACAGGTTTGGGATAAAGTGGAAGAAGAAATGCAGGAGCTGAAAGAAGCGATTGGTACCGGCCAACAGGAGAAAGTGGAGGAAGAATTCGGTGACCTCGTGTTTTCGCTGGTCAATTATGCACGGTTTTTGCAGGTGGATGCTGAAAATGCCCTCGAACGGACCAATAAAAAATTCATCCACCGCTTTACACAGATGGAACAACAGGCAATTAAACAAGGAAAAGACCTGGCTGCAATGAGCCTGGAAGAGATGGATGCCATCTGGAACAGCATTAAACAGCAACGGCATCAGTGAAGCCATTACTATCAAATAGCCGGGTTTGGAAATTCAGCTTGCTTTTACTGGCGGCTCTTCTTTTCACCCTCTCCTTTTTTTTCAATAAACTTTATACCAACCGGTCTTCTATTGCAGATGAAGTAAAGACAGCAGAAAGATATCTTCATCATCTGCAACAGGATTTTAATGATCTGCTGGAAGACACATCTTTATTGGGCAGACTGTCTGAAAACACCGAATCGCTGAAAGACCTGGAAAAGATGACCTCCAAAAAATATGGGGTCTTCCTGTACAAACTCACAGGAGGCAGCATGCTTTCCATGCGCTTCTGGAGCAACCAGGTGATACTGCCTCCGCCCAATACCTATCACCAGGGAGAAATGGAGGAATTGATGAAACTTTCCAACGGATATTACCTGGTGGTGAAAAAGTTTGTTACGCTAAGTTCGGGCACTGTGATCGCTTATGCCATGATCCCTTTCCGCTCAGCCTACTGGCTGGAAACGGACTATTTACCTGAAAAATTTGTTTATACCAAAACGGCTGATTACAGGGTGGTGCTGATAGATAATGCCGTAACGGAATTTCCTATAAAATCCATTTCAGGTAAAACACTTTTTTATTTTGATAAAAAGACTACCGGTGTAGTTCCGTACAATAACGCGCTTACAATAATACTTCGTTTCAGCGGCTTGCTGTTGCTATTGCTGTTTGTGCACCTGATTGCAGAATCGCTTTCACAGAAAAAACTCTGGAAAGGTGTATTGTTCCTGGCGGTATCCCTGCTGGTGATACGCCTGCTGATCTACTGGATGCCGGCCCTGCTCAATCTCCGCCAGTTTGAATTATTCGATCCTTCCATTTATGGGTCCACGTTTGTGCAGCGATCGCTTGGCGATCTGCTGATGAATTCCGTATTCTTTTGCTGGCTGGTATTGTTTACTTGGTATAAAGTGCAACGGCTGGAAAGCTTTATCAGCCAGTGGCCGCAGTGGACAAAATTGCTCACAGGCCTTGTGTCGCTTGTAATGCTTATTTATTCCACTTTCATCATTTCTTCGGTGATAAGAAGCATTGTGGCTGATTCGAAGATATCGTTTGATGTAACAAACTTCTGGAGCCTCGACCGCTACACAGTGGTCGGCTTTTTTGTGCTGGCAACCCTGTCGCTATCGTATTATTATTTCACGCAATTGCTTTTCCGCATCATCTTCCCGTTTTTACGTGGGGAGATCTGGTTGGTGTACTTTGCCATTGCTTTCTCAGGACTGATATACCTTACTATTAAAACCGGTGATCCTGCCGTGCTTTTTTATATTCCCGTGCTGTGCTGGCTGCTGGTTTATACCTGGCTGGTAAACAGGGAAGGGGTGATACTAACCCGCATAAGGA
>CBHEUU010000676.1:0-2945 GCA_965990355.1 uncultured Chitinophagaceae bacterium | reverse complement strand
GATCTTGCAATAAGGATTTGCATTTTCGTTGTTCTCGAAATACTGCTGGTGGTAATCTTCAGCCGGGTAGAAGTTTGTAAAAGGGGTGATCTCCGTTACAATAGGTTTATCAAAAGCGCCACTTTTATTAAGCTCAACTTTGTATTTTTCCGCTTTTTCTTTTTGCTCCTGGTTATGATAAAATACGCCACTGCGGTATTGCGTGCCGATATCATTACCCTGGCGGTTAAGCGTAGTGGGGTCATGTGTTTCCCAGAACACTTCCAGCAGTTCGTCAAAACTGATTTTTGCCGGGTCATATACTATTTGCAGCGCTTCAGCATGGCCGGTTTCGCCGGTGCAAACCTGTTTGTAGGTGGGGTTTTCAACCTGCCCGCCAGTGTAGCCGGATACGGCGCTGATCACGCCATCCAATTGTTCAAAAATGGCTTCGGTGCACCAGAAGCAGCCATTGGCTAAAGTGGCTGTGTCAGTTTTACCGGAAAATGAAGCTGTGCTCATGTTTATCTCCTTTTTTTTCGTGGTCTGTTGATCGGCGGAAGGCGATTGCTGGGCGCAGGAGATCAGTCCTCCCATTGCCAGGGCAACCAGGCCCAGTGCCGCTTTCAGGTTCATGTTTTTTGCTAAAAGATTCATAAAGATTGTTTATTCTGTTGACTGAACCTATGTACGGTAAATAACAAGCACAGGATTCGAAAGTTCAGCATTTTAACAACTCGGCAATAAACTACCTTTGCATGCTGAAATAAATTTAACGTTAGAGAGTATATGAAACGAAGCATAATAAATTTCTCACACAGGGGAATGGTATATGCGGAGTTCCATCCGACCAAATTAAAAAAATAAAAGATATACGGATGAAACTTTTCCCTGAATCGGCTTATTTACAACTGGAATTTGACAAAGTAAAATCCCTGCTGGCTAACTATTGCCAAACGGACCATGCCCGGCAAAAAGCCCTTGAGCTAAGGATCCATACCCGCAAGGATTTTATTGATACCCAGCTGAGGCAAAGCTATGAATACCACCAGCTTTTGCAAAACGGAATCAATTTTCCCAACGATTATATATTGAACCTGGCCAAAGAGCTCAAGCTCCTGGGCATTCCGGGTGCTGTGCTGAACGGAGAAGAACTGATCAGCATCCGCAAGCTAGCGGAAAGCATGGAAAGGATCTTCCGCTGGTTTGACGCAGAAAGAAAAAGCGCCTATTCTGCCATGGCCGGCGTGATCGCCAATACCTATTATGAAAAAGCAATCATTCAACTGATTGATGAAGTGCTGGATGATACAGGCCAGGTAAAAGATAATGCTTCGGAAGACCTTAAAAATATCCGTCACAGCCTTTACCGCAAACGGAATGAATTGCGCAGGGTGTTTGAAAAGATCGTTGCCAAACTGAATAAGCAGGGTTATCTCGCAGAGATAGAAGAAAGCTTTATGAGCGGCCGTAGGGTAGTGGCCGTGTTTGCGGAACAGAAAAGAACAGTGAAAGGTATTTTACATGGCGAAAGCGATAGCCGGAAAACAGCTTTTGTGGAACCGGAAGAAACAATTGAACTGAATAACCAGGTGCACGAACTGGAAAATGATGAAAGAAAGGAAGTGTACCGCATTCTTCGCCAGCTTACCACCAGGCTTTCCGCATACACTGATTTGCTGACAACTTACCATGCCATTCTGGGCGATTATGATTTTATCAGGGCTAAAGCAAAACTGGCTATTGATTATAAAGGTGAATTCCCGGCTGTGGTTGATAAAGCGCATGTTCATCTTGTAAATGCGTATCATCCGTTATTGTACCTCTACAACCAGCGTACAAAAAAACCAACCATACCTGTAACGATCACGTTGGATGAAACCAACCGCATCCTTGTGATCAGCGGTCCCAATGCCGGTGGAAAAACAGTGACGATGAAAACAGTCGGGCTTTTACAAATGATGGTACAAAGCGGTTTGCTGGTGCCCGTGCATCCGTCTTCGCAATTCGGCATCTTCAAACAACTGATGATCCATATTGGCGATACACAGAGCCTGGAGTTTGAACTCAGCACATATAGCAGTCACCTCTTGCACATGAAATATTTCATGGAGAATGCCAATGGTAAGACCTTATTCTTTATTGATGAATTGGGTAGTGGCAGTGACCCCAACCTTGGCGGTGCATTTGCCGAAGTGATCATGCAGGAGCTGGCAAGAAAACATGCTTTTGGTATTGTGACCACGCATTACCTGAACCTGAAAGTGATGGCAGGTAAAACACCTGGTATTATTAACGGCGCCATGGCTTTTGATGAAAAGAATTTGCAGCCGCAATACAAATTACTTATTGGCAAGCCCGGCAGCTCTTATACATTCTCTATTGCAGAACGGATCGGTTTGGACAAATCACTGATCCGGAAAGCCCGTGAGCTGGTTGATGAAGATCAATTCAGGCTTGACAAACTGCTTAACCGTACAGAGCAGGACCTTCGCGACCTGGAGAAAAAAGAAAAAGAGCTGAACCATTTGATGAAGGAAAATGAAAAGCTGAAAAAAGAAATGCAGCAGGTGATGGACAAAGAGAAACATCGCCAGCAGGTGGAAATATTGAAAGAGCAAAACCGTGTTTCAGAAGAGCGGATCGCTTATCTCAAAGACATGGAGCGAAAGCTGAAGCAGATGCTGATTGAATGGCGTAAGGAGGAAAATAAGAACAAGGTGATCAAACAAATGGATGCCCTGCTCTTTAAAAAAGATGAGAAGAAAGTGGCGAGCAAAATGCAGAAAAAGATTGATTCCAAATTTTCAGAAGTGGGAGGGGAGATCAAAGTGGGGGATAAAGTAAAAATGAAACGCAATCACCAGGTAGGGCAGGTAATGGAATTGCGCGGGAAGAAAGCAGTAGTGAAGATCGGGTTGCTGCCGATGCAGGTAGATGTGGGAGACCTCGTGGTAGTAAAAGAG
>CBHEUU010000675.1:0-2953 GCA_965990355.1 uncultured Chitinophagaceae bacterium | reverse complement strand
AGTAAGCACCAGCCGCACAGAAAAATCTTTCAGCTTTTCAACGAGTTCAGCCTGTTTGTTATCCTGCAACACTTCCGATTCAAGATGTTTGAGCGTGCCTACTCCGTTCAGATCATGCACATCACGGAAGGCGGCATCTTCGAGCGCATCAAACAACACTACCTGCCGCTCCACATATTGCACAAACCGGAAAAGCAGGTCGGTCTGTTCTTTCTCGTTGTTGTAGGACGTATGCTTACTGAAAAATTCATCTATGATATGAATGGGGCTTTGATTTTTCTTGTATCCTTCTTCACAGTTGTTGGAGAGTAATGAGAGAAGGATCCCCGTTTTTTCAATACGGTGAAAAGGCAATGAAGTGAAAAGGCTGTTGTAAAGCTGAAACCTGATGCCAACTTCATTCCTGAACTGCTGGAGATTTCGGTTAGTTTGCTGGTTCATGGTCGTTGTCCGTTGTTTGAAATTACTTTATTTCATTCAGGCAAAAAAAATACCCCGTTCATCAGCTGAGCGGGGTATTCTATACTTAAGAAGAAAAATTTATTCTGCTGCTTTCTCTTCTGTGGTAGTGGCTTCCTCCGCTTTAGCTTCTGTTTTCTTGACAGAGCTTCTGCTACGGCGTGTCTTCTTGGCGCCTTCCTTGGCTTCACCCTTACCTTTACCATAGATCTCGTTGAAGTCAACGAGTTCAATCAACGCTGTTTCAGCATTATCACCAGGGCGTGCGCCCAGTTTGATAATACGGGTATAACCGCCGGGGCGGCCAGCAACTTTTTCTGCTACGTTGCCAAACAGTTCTTTGATCGCTTCTTTATCCTGCAGGTAGCTGAATACCACTCTGCGCTGGTGCGTTGTGTTCTCTTTTCCTTTGGTGATCAAAGGCTCGATATACACACGCAAAGCTTTCGCTTTTGTAACAGTGGTAACAATGCGCTTATGGGCAATCAACTGGCAGGCCAGGTTGCTCAGCAAAGCATCTCTGTGTGCTTTGGTGCGGCTTAAATTTTTTACTTTGTCTCCGTGACGCATGACTTTTAAGTTTTACCGGCTGTACCGTGTCAGGAATTACAGCCTACGTTATAAAATAAAAAAAGGTGTCACCCCGGGCTTTGACCCGGGGGCCTTTATAATTTACAATTCGTCTTTATCAACACCCAGTTTCAGCAGATCCATACCGAAACCTAATCCTCTTTCAGTCAACACCTGCTCAATTTCAGCCAGTGATTTCTGGCCGAAGTTGCGGAACTTCATCAGGTCTTCCTGCTCATATTGTACCAGCTCGCTGAGGGAGTTGATTTTTGCAGCTTTCAGACAGTTGAAGGCGCGAACAGAGAGATCGAGGTCTTCCAGCGGAGTTTTCAGCACCTTGCGCAGTTGCAGGGTTTGTTCGTCCACCAGGTCTTCTTTCTTCTCTTCTTTGTTATCGAAAGTGATGTTTTCGTCGGTAATGATCATCAGGTGCTGGATCAGGATCCTTGAAGCCTGTTTAACAGCTTCTTCAGGATGGATGGTGCCATCTGTAGATACTTCCATGATCAGTTTTTCGAAGTCGGTGCGTTGCTCTACCCGGGTATTCTCGATCGTGTATTTCACGTTCTTGATGGGGGTATAGATCGCATCAATAGGAATATAACCGATAGGTGCATCTTTGGGTTTGTTCTCTTCTGCAGGTACATAACCGCGGCCTTTGCCGATGGTCAGTTCCACATCCATTTTAGCAGAAGAATCCAGTGTACAGATCAGCAGGTCGGGGTTCATAACCTGGAAGGAATGAGTGCCTTCACCGATCATGCCGGCTGTGAATTCTGTTTTATTCTTCAGTGACAGGAGAATTTTCTCGCTTGCCACTTCATGATCAACGATCTTTTTGAAGCGAACCTGTTTCAGGTTCAGGAAAATTTCCACCACGTCTTCGCTTACGCCTTTCATAGTGGCGAATTCATGCTCCACACCTTCGATCTTCACACCTACAATCGCATAGCCTTCGAGAGAGCTCAGTAATACACGGCGAAGTGCATTACCTATCGTAACACCATAGCCAGGCTCCAGTGGACGAAACTCAAACTGAGCTTCGAAATCAGTCGCCTTCTGCAGAATGATCTTATCCGGTTTTTGGAAATTTAAAATGGCCATATTTAGATTTTGTTTTTAAATGGTTAGTTGTTTGAGTCTGTAATGCGCGTCATTGCAAGGTGCAGCCGAAGCAACGTCATTGCAGGCCGCAGGCGAAGCAATTACTTAGAATACAACTCAACAATCAACTGTTCCTTAATGTTCTCAGGAACACTTTCCCTTTCAGGGTAAGTAATGAAAGTTCCTTTGAATTCAGTCTCGTTCCAATCCAACCAGCTGAATTTGGGATTTTTGGCACGAACAACACTGGTAATAGAAGTTCTGGTTTTGCTTCCTTCTTTGATAGTGATCACATCACCAGCTGTCAGCTGGTAAGAAGGTACATTCACTACTTCACCATTTACTTCAATGTGTTTGTGGCTAACCAACTGACGGGCAGCAGGACGGCTGGGGGCAATACCCATACGGAAAACCGTGTTGTCCAGACGTGCTTCCAGTAATTTGATCAGGTTTTCACCTGTTACACCTTTACGGCGGGAAGCTTCATCGAATGTTTTACGGAATTGTTTTTCCAATATACCATAGGTATATTTTGCCTTTTGCTTTTCACGCAACTGGAGAGCATATTCTCCTAATGTTTTGCGTTTACGCTTTTCACCATGCTGACCGGGAGGGTTACTGTTTTTACCCAACCATTTACCATTTCCTAAAATAGGCTCACCGAAAATGCGGGAGATTTTGGTCTTTGGACCATTGTAACGTGCCATAATTTTTCATTTCGATTTTTTTTGAAACGGTGTAACGATCGGTAAAAAATCGTAAAAAATAAATCGCACACCCTTTGGTTAAATGAAAGCGCTTGGCTTTTGTATGTCTTATT
>CBHEUU010000674.1:0-2955 GCA_965990355.1 uncultured Chitinophagaceae bacterium | reverse complement strand
CGAAATTTCCTCAAAGTTTTACCATCCGTTATTTGCTCAGATATTTCTATGTGAAAAAAAATGAAAACGCGCATCAGGGAATGGATGAGGTAAAGCAGGGTGTTGACCAGGCTTTACTCAGCCTGGACAAAATGATCGAAGGAGGCATTTATGATCAGTTGGGTGGCGGGTTTGCCCGTTATTCAACCGATGTGGAATGGCTGGCCCCGCATTTCGAAAAAATGCTGTATGATAATGCATTGCTGGTGGATGTATTGAGTGAAGCCTACCAGTTGACAGGGAAACCGCGTTACGCTGAAGTGATCCGGGAAACAATGGGGTTTGTGAAGCGGGAATTAATGGACCCGCAAAAGGCTTTCTATGCCGCATTGGATGCCGATAGCGAAGGAGTGGAGGGAAAGTTTTATGTATGGCAGAGAGATGAAGTGGAGCAGTTGCTGGGCAAAGATGCGGCTGTCTTTTGCAGCTATTATGATATCACGGAGAAGGGCAATTGGCAGGAGCCGGGATCACCCCCGGCTCAAAGGCCGGGGCAGGCCAGGAATATTCTCCGGGTAAAGACCTCATGGAGAGAGTTTGCCATACAACATAAGCTGAGTGATGATGAACTGAAGGAGATACTGGAAACGGGGAAAAATATTTTGCTCGCCCACCGGAATAAAAGACCGCGGCCGGCGTTGGACGATAAGATCATCCTTGGCTGGAATGCCCTGATGAATACGGCCTGTTGCAAAGCTTTTGCAGCAACCGGGGAAGAGGAATACAGGCAATTGGCGATAGCCAATATGGAATTTATCTGGAAGAATCTGGCAGGGATTGAACAAGGGGAATTTTATCATACCTGGAAGAACGGGCAGGCGAAACATCCTGCTTTTTTGGACGACTATGCGTTTCTGGCAGATGCTTTGCTGCACCTGCAGGAAATAACCGGAGATGTTTCCTGGTTGATGAAAGCAACGCAGGTGACGGAATATGCGATACAACATTTCAGTGAAGAAGGCACCGGCTTCTTCTTTTATACGCGGGAAAATCAGCCGGACATTATTGTCCGGAAAAAGGAAGTATATGATGGAGCACAGCCTTCGGGAAATGCAGTGATGGCAGTCAATCTGTACAGGCTCGGTATCTTGCTGGATAAGCCGGACTGGAAGGAGAGAAGTGATCGAATGGTGAGCGCTCTTGGTCAGACCATAGTTAGCTATCCGACTTCTTTCGGCTACTGGGCTGCCCTATTGCTGGAAAGAACAGCCGGAACAGTGGAACTGGCGATCGTAGGGGAGGAACCTTCCAAAATACACCAGCAATTGCTGCGGTTTTTTATACCGCACAGGGTGCTGATGGTCTCTTCGGGTGGTGATTCTACATTCCCGTTATTAACGGGAAAACAGGTGGCAGGACCGGCTGAAATTTTTGTTTGCAAAGACTTTGCTTGTTTACAACCAGTTACGTCGGCAGAAGCTGTTATGTCACTGATAAACAGGGCGGCGGGGCAATAATTAATTTCCTGTTAAAGCAATAAAAAGGTGCCATATGTCGTTAGAATATTTACGTCGTAAAATCCGTTTTGGCTATATAAAATAAAATTGTAACGTTGTGCTTACGAACAAACCAAAATATTATATTTGCCCAATACCCTTTAAGTGTATGAAAATGAAAAACCTTAACCGAACAATCTTCGCTATTGTCAGCGTTTCCATGCTGGCAAGTTGCGGCATAATCGGCGGAAAGAAAAACAAAGGAGGTGGCGCATTGGTCCCCAATGATGGGCAAGTGCACGGTATCTCTCCTGGCAGCCGTTATGTACTTCCCAAACCTCCGGGAATGGTATACATACCACAGGGTACATTCCACATGGGCCCTAGCGACGAGGATCCTGCTTATGCATTCAGTGCCCGTAACCGCTCCGTTTCCATCAGTGGATTCTGGATGGACGCAACTGAAATTACCAACAACGAATATCGCCAGTTTGTTTTCTGGGTGCGTGACTCAGTAGCTGCCCGTAAAATGGGTAAAGTGAAAGCCGGCGCAGATGGCAACGAATATGTTGATTGGGTTGCTATGCGCCAGGTAAAATGGGATGATCCCAAAACCGTAGAGGCAATGGCAGATCTGATCCTTGTTCCAGAAGAGCGTGTTTTTGGAAAAAAAGAGATCGACGCTTCCAAGCTGATTTACCATTCTGAAGTTTTTGATCTGAAAGAAGCTGCCAAAAGAGAAAATGCCGGCAGATCCCGTTCTAAATTCATTATTAAAAAAGACGTAGCTATTTATCCTGATACATTGGTTTGGATCCGCGACTTCGCTTATTCCTACAATGAACCAATGACCAAACGTTATTTCTCCCACCCTGCATTCGGTAACTACCCGGTTGTAGGCGTAAGCTGGAAACAGGCAACTGCTTTCTGCGAGTGGAGAACACACTACCTGAACTCCTGGTTAGACAGCAAGAAAAGAGTACAGGAGTCTGACTTCCGTCTGCCTACAGAAGCACAATGGGAGTATGCAGCACGTGGTGGCCGTTCACAATCTATGTTCCCCTGGGGTAACTACTACCTCCGTAATAAAAAAGGATGTCTGATGGCCAACTTCAAACCTGGCCGCGGTAACTATCCTGAAGATGGTGGATTCTACACAGTTCGTGCCGACGCTTACTGGCCTAATGATTTCGGTCTGTATTGCATGTCAGGTAATGTGGCAGAATGGACTTCTTCTATTTATTATGAAGGACGTACCAACTTCCAGCATGATATGAACCCCGACGTTCGCTGGAATGCAAAAGATGATGATCCCCCGCTGATGAAACGCAAAATTATCCGTGGAGGAAGCTGGAAAGACGTAGGTTATTACCTGCAAACCGGTACCAGCACTTACGAATACCAAGACTCAGCCAAATCTTACATAGGCTTCCGCAGTGTCATTGACCTGCCAGCCGCTCCGCAAAAAGGTCGTCGCAGA
>CBHEUU010000673.1:0-2956 GCA_965990355.1 uncultured Chitinophagaceae bacterium | reverse complement strand
GAAAGAAGGCGGCGTGGTTCTGATTTTATTTTGCATTCCCGCAAGCCTGCACAACTATCATGATAGGTCGCTTTGCCATTCAGCACAGCTCCGAGTTCTTCTACCTGCAACACCTGCACAAGGAATTCAGAAAATTCGTAGATCCTTTTTCCAATATCTGCCACATCATGATGCAGGGAAGAGTTCTCAAAAAGTTTGGAGTAATAGTTCCGGACAAAACCTACACAGCTGGCACTTGGCGCCACGATATAATCAGCTCCGCGGAAATCCTTCAGGAATTTGGTGCACACAGATTTTGCTTCATCCCAAAATCCTGCATTGAAAGCCGGTTGCCCACAACAGGTTTGCTCAGTATTATAAGACACCGTACAACCTGCCTTTTCCAATACTTTCACCATATTGAAAGCCGTGTCCGGGAAAAGCTGGTCCACAACACAGGGAATAAAAATCTGTACGTTCATGCTCGGCAAGTATCCGGGATAATTATTGAATTGAGCGCTGTAAAGATATCATTTTCAAGGCGGTGATAGCAGCCTCTTCGCCTTTATGACCATGCTTTCCACCGATCCGTTCACGGGCCTGCTCTTCAGTGTTAACTGTCAGCACGCCAAAAATAGTGGGAGCTGGCAATTGCAGGTTCAGTTGCACTACCCCATCGGTAACGGCTTTGCACACGTAGTCAAAATGCGGCGTATCGCCTTTTATCACACAACCAAGTGCAATAAAAGCATCCGGTTTTTTAGCCGTGGTTTGTTCCCAAAAGCGTTTGACCGCAAAGCTGATCTCTACTGCCCCGGGTACTGTAAGTACCACAATGGTTTTAACCTTGTGTTTGTTCAATACTTCCACACAACCTCTTTCCAGTTCATCGATTATTGCTGCATTCCATTCGGTTTTCACCAAAACGACACAGGCATCCTCCATCGGGAGAATGCCTGTGCCTGTATGTAGTAATTTGCTGTTTGCTATATCCGCCATGATCAGTTTACATTGTATTCACCCAGCATAGCGAGGTATTTGTCTGCTTCAAATCCTTGCTGCGTCATTGGGTATTTTTCTTTCAGCTCTTTGTATAAAGTAATTGCCTCTTTAGGATCTTTGATCACATTGCTGGCAAGATAAGCTGCCAGAAACAGCGCTTCTGCGGAAGCAGCCTGATCAGATTCAAAATAATGGCCTGCTTTTTTATAGTATTCCAGTGCTTCTTTGCTATTGCCCTGATCAGCATAAGCATCACCCAACAGTTTGTAAGCTCTTTGCTGGATCTGCTTGGCATCTGTGTTGAAATCTTTCAGGTGTTTGATGGCATTGGCATTATCGTCCAGTTTCAGATAGCAGCTGCCTGCATAAAAATGCGCAAGGGTTGCAGCTTTTGTTCCGCCGTACTGGCTGATGATTTTCAGGAAGCCTGCATATTGCCCGTCGCCATTAAGCGCTTTCTGGGTTGAGTCCATCCTGTAATAATCTTCTGCTTTGAACATAGCATCAGCTGCTTTTTCTTCTTTGGGACCAACCACAAAATGTTTGTATCCCCAGTAGCCGGCAACCAATACCAGCAGCACGGTTCCTACACCAAGTACTACTTTACCGTTTTTGGTCCAAAAGTCTTTTGCTTTGGCAACTACCGCCTCACTGCCTTCAACCCCTGTTGCCTGGTTCTTGTCTGACATTTTATCTTACTTGTTTTAAGTGGAAATTTTATTAGGCTAATTAATCTTCTATAAAAGGATAGTTCTGGTCTACATACACATCCTTCAATACTTCATCATCATCCGGCCATGGACTTTCTTCAGCGAATTTCACGGAACCATCCACGATATCATTCACTCTTTTATCAATCGCATCCAGGTCTTTTTCTGTAGCGAATTTATTGTTCAGGATCACTTCGCGAACCATGCCAATAGGATCTTTCGCCTTGTATTCGTCTACTTCTTCCTTGGTTCTGTATTTCTGTGGATCGCTGATAGAGTGTCCTTTATAGCGAT
The DNA here is from genome assembly GCA_965990355.1 of uncultured Chitinophagaceae bacterium. Taxonomy (GTDB): domain Bacteria; phylum Bacteroidota; class Bacteroidia; order Chitinophagales; family Chitinophagaceae; genus Terrimonas_A. Next base: position 971 of record CBHEUU010000673.1, on the reverse strand, counting down.
ATGTTTTAATTTCTAATAAAGTAGGGCCACCGCCTTCACGTGCTCTTTTTACAGCACGGGCCACGCCTTCGTGAACGGTTTCGGGGTGCATTCCGTCAATCTGGTCAGCCGGCATTTCATAACCGTCAGCCAGTTTGTAGATATCCACCACATTGGAAGTTCTTTCCACGGAAGTACCCATCGCATAGTTATTATTCTCGCAGATGAATATTACGGGAAGTTTCCAAAGCATTGCCAGGTTAAAAGTTTCATGCAGGATGCCCTGACGTGCAGCACCGTCACCAAAATAGCAAAGCACTACGTTATCTGTACCGCGGTATTTTTCTGCAAAAGCCAAACCGGCACCAGTGCCAATTTGAGCACCTACGATACCATGGCCTCCGAAAAAGTTCTCTTTCTTACCAAAGAAGTGCATGCTTCCGCCTTTTCCTTTGGCACAGCCTGTGGCTTTTCCATAGAGCTCAGCCATACAACTGTCAACAGATACGCCTTTGGCAATTGCCAGACCGTGGTCGCGATATGCTGTGATGAATTTGTCGTCGGGTTTAGTCGCTGTCATGCAACCCGCAGCAATAGCTTCCTGCCCGATATAGGCATGGAAAAAGCCACGGATCTTGCCTTCCATCTTGTATTTCTCTTCGGCCATTAATTCAAACTGGCGGATAAGCTGCATCAGCTCGTACCAGTACAGGTATGTTTCTTTGGAAAATTTTGATGCCACCGGTTACAGATTTGTGTTTTATCTATCCCTTTTTTACGGGAGGCAAAAATAAGGGAAAGTTGATGAAAATCAGAGCAAATTTTGAGGGCTCCGGACTCAAGGCTCCCGGTTATATTTGCATTTTATGCTTTCCCTCAAGACGATATCCCTGCTCCAGTTTAAGAACTATACCGACCGGGTGTTCCCTGTGCCGGAGCGGGTTATGGGAATATGCGGAAAAAATGGCATGGGTAAAACCAACCTGCTGGAC
>CBHEUU010000672.1:0-2963 GCA_965990355.1 uncultured Chitinophagaceae bacterium | reverse complement strand
AAGCGATGCAGATATTCTCCAGCGGGTCCACCAAAAAACGAATTAATTGGAGAAAACGACTCCTTCGTTAATAACCTGGCAGGATTATAACTGGCCCTGCCTGGATGGCGACTATTGCAGATTTATTGGCTATGGGTCAAAGAACTTCTATCATAAACTGGCAGGCACAGATGGAGAATCATTGTTTGCAGCTTCATTATTGAGTTCAGAGAGTATGCCTGCTGCAGAAGAGCTTTGGAACGAACTTCCTGAGGAGGAAATAAAGGATTATAGAGAGAGTAATAGATATTCGATATTGTTTTATGTTTTTCAAAGTCTGCATTCGGAAAGAATTCTTACTTTATGGGATTGCGACTGATTGATTAAAATTAAAAGGAGCCCTACTGGTAGAGCTCCTCTTAAAAAGATCATTTCTTTATTATCTCCTCGGCCCCGCCGGAGCTCTCAAATCAAACTCTTTTGGCGGCTCTATACATTGTAAGTTTCTTACAAAATAATCCCAGCGGCGGCGCATCATATAATAAGAATACTGACCAAAGCCATGTGCACTGTTCGGAAAGATCACGAGATCATAATCCTTATTGGCTTTTTCCAATGCTTCCACTACCAGCAGGGTATTATAAGGCGGAACGTTATTGTCCATCATGCCATGCGCCAGCATCAGTTTACCTTTCAGGTTTTGCGCATAGTTTTGATTGGCTTGTGCTCCATAGTTGGAGTTCTCCACTAATCCATTATAGCGTTCACCCCAATCATCTTCATAATTGCGGTTATCATGATTGCCTGATTCGGCAATACCTACTTTAAAGAAATCAGGATATCGGAACATAGCAGCAGCTGTAGCAAAGCCTCCACCTGAATGCCCCCAGATGCCGATACGTGTAGTGTCCATCGGATACTGTTGGGAAAGCTGACGGATAGCTGTTACCTGGTCAGGCAACGTATTTTCAGCCATATTTCCATAACTCATATCATGATAACTTTTGGAACGGTCGGGGTTGCTGGTACCTTCAATCAGCACAACAATAAAACCAAGTTCGGCCAGTGCCTGATGATCACCGCGGGAAGCAGCAAAAGACCAACTTCCTACACTACCACCTTGTGGGCCAGGATAGATATAATCCACTACAGGATATTTTTTACCTGGTTCCATTTTAGTAGGAGTGAATACCAAACCATAAATATCTGTAGTGCCATCATGTGCTTTCAATTTCACCTGAGCAGGCGCTTTCCAACCAGTAGCCTGCAATTTGGATACATCGGTTTTTTCCAATTCAATGAGCTGTTTACCATTTGCATCGCGCAACACCATTACAGATGGTACATCGGGTTGAGAATAGGTATCAATAAAATATTTTTCAGAAGGGGAGTAGCTTACGGAGTGATTGCCGGCCTCGGGCGTTAATGAAACAAGATTCTTTCCATCAAACCCGATCTTATATATATGAGCGAAATAAGGATTGCCGGGTTCTTTTCCAAGTCCAACAAACCGGATCTCCCTTTTCTTTTCATCAATATCCAGCATACGTGTTACCACGAAATCACCTTTGGTGATCTGGTTTTTCAGCTGACCTGTTTTTGCATCATAGAGATATAAATGTCCCCAGTTGTCCCGCTCAGAATACCAGATGAATTCATTGGAAGCAGGCAGGTAACGCCAGTTGATAGCGCCTTGCCCCGATTCATACTGTGTAGCTACTTTTTCTTCAAACACTTCCCTCACGGCACCAGTGGCGGCATCAGCAATACGCATCTTTTCAATCTTATGGTCGCGGGAAGTGGATAAGAACGCAAGCTCAGTACCATCAGCTTTCCAGTCAACATCATCAAATGTGCCGCTGCTGGAAATATCATCACTGAGCGAAGCGCGGTGCGGATCAGGCGCAACCTGCAAACGGATTACTTTAGGCTGGTCTACTTCAATGATCACACGCTGGATCATGATAATGTCTTTGTCGCCAGGTAATGGATATTTCCATGCACGCAGTGTAGGTTTGCCTACATTGGTAGTCACCAGGTACATATCGTTGACCTTGCGCTGGTCCTGCTGAAAAGTGGCGATCTTTTTTGAATCAGGCGACCAGCGAAGAATAGCCCTGTCGCTGGTGCTCCACCCGGCATTATCCGTGGCATAACCAAAATCTTTGACACCATCAGTAGTGAGTTGTGTTTCCTGCTTGGTTGCCACATCGCGCACCCACAAGTTATAGTCCTTGATAAAAGCGGCTTTCTTTCCATCGGGAGAAATCACTTCAGTAAGACCTCCCCTTCTTCCCATACCTGCAGGTGAAGGGGACTCGGCAGTTGCAGCGGATGCATCTGCAGTTACTTCACCGCTCTTCAGATCATATTTCCATTTTTTGGAATCAGCAGAAAAAGAAATGCTTTTTCCATCAGGAGAAAAACTGAAAAACTGGAAGGGTAATTTGTAAGCATCATAATTACGGCTTGTGGCTTTTGATAAGACAGCGGCCAGTTTAGCCTGATCAAATGCAGGGGTTTTACTTTTCTTAGCCGGATCAACCAGGAAGAATTCTGTTCCTTTTTCCGTGTTAATGGAGTACCAGAATTTATCACCTTCTATCCAGTTGGCCCGCAGACCAGTCCGGTATAACAAGGGTTCAGTACTGAAGCTAAGAAAACTGGCCGCATGTTCATAATCCTTACGGCTTAAGGAGTCGGCTGGCTGGGCATTGGCAGCAAGCGTAGCTGCCAGGGCAGCTAAAGTGAGTAAGTGTTTAGGCATAAAAACTTTATCAGAGCTGGTGAGAAGATGGTGCAATATAAAGCCAAAAAGGGGGAATTAGAGTGGAGGAGTTTAGAATAAAATTACCCTTGCCCTAATACATACCGGTTAAATACGGTATTGTCACGGTGAAAAAACCGTAATAAAAACACAAAATACTTTTACTTTTTTGTGTTCACAAACCATTCTTTTATAATGTTATATTATATATTGAATA
>CBHEUU010000671.1:0-2982 GCA_965990355.1 uncultured Chitinophagaceae bacterium | reverse complement strand
CATGGTGATCGAGTTTGACCGCAACGAAAAACGCATTGTACTTTCTCACAGCCGTATCTGGGAACAAGGCCAGATAGAAGAAAAAGAAGCTGCGAAGAAAGAAGCAAGGGTTGATGCGGAAAAAACCAAGAAAGCTGTAAAGAATATCCAGGGTAAAGTAGAAAAAGCTACACTGGGTGATCTGGGCGTGCTGGCCGACCTGAAGAAGAAAATGGAAGGTGGCGAAGCAGCAGCTGAAGACGCAAAGTCTGAGTAATAATCATCGTATAAGTTTTACAAGGCTGTCCTTTCCAGGACGGCCTTTTTTCTTTTATGGAAAACCATATCCCCAACATTGTCTTAATTTTGAACTATCAATGACCTAAAAGACGCACATGAGTTTAAGAGAACGGCTGAAGAGTTTTAAACTGGTAAGAAAAATAGTGTATGCTATTGTGGGGCTTGTTTCTTATCCGGGATTAGTGATTGTAAACAAACTGAAGATTACAGGCGGTGAATACTTGAAAGATCTTCCCAAACAAAATGTATTATTTGTAAGCAATCACCAAACCTATTTTGCAGACGTGATCACTTTCCTCCATATTTTCTGCGCAGTGAAATGGGGAAAGATCAACCGGCTGGGCATTCCCTATTATTTGCTGAACCCTTTCACCCGTGTAAACTATGTAGCTGCCGAGCAAACCATGAATGGCAGCTGGATCAGCAAGCTGTTTACCCTGGCAGGAGCGCTTACCGTAAAGCGGACCTGGAATGCTGAAGCCGGGGAAAGCCGCAAGGGGCTTGATCCTTCAGATACCCGCAAGATCACAAGGGCGCTGGAAAAGAACTGGGTGATCACATTCCCCCAGGGTACCACCAAACCATTTGCACCAGGCCGCAAGGGCACAGCATTGATCATTAAACAAAGCAAACCCATTGTGATACCGGTAGTGATAAATGGTTTCTGGCGTGCATTTAATAAAAAAGGACTGAAGTTCAAGAAGAAGGGCGTGCTGCTGAGTGTCCGTTTCAAAGCTCCGCTGACCATTGATTATGATGCGCGTTCAGAAGACATCCTGGCACAGTTAATGGAGGCGATTGAACAGAGCAAAACCTATATGCTGAAAGGGAGGCATCATCGGCTCAGCACAGGGTTATCGTAATATTACGAAATAAAACCTGCTTCATTAGCGCAATTCGCGTAATTCAGATCCTTTGTATAATTAGCTCTCCACCATTCGCACAATTCGCATTTTTTACTTTACCTTTCTTTTTTACTCATGAGCCAAAAGCCTGCTACGATCAAAGAAATTGCAAAACGGTTGAATGTGTCTGTATCAACCGTATCAAGGGCTTTGCATAACCATCCCAGCATAGGCCTGCGCACCAAGATGCAGGTGCAGAAGCTGGCTGAAGAACTGAACTACGAGCCCAACCAGGCGGCTATTTCCTTCAAGCAGGGTAAAACGATGACGATAGGGGTGATACTGCCCAATCTCCGCGAAGAATTTTTTTCTACAGCCATCAACGGTATTGAAGATATGGCTATTCAAAACCAGTATACCGTGTTGATCGGTCAATCGAGGGATGATGTGGAAAGAGAGAAAAAACTGGTAGACACCATGCGTAAACATCGTGTGGATGGTTTGGTGGTATCTTTATCAAAGAACACGCAGAACTATGAACACTTTGAAGCGCTGAAAAAATATGGGATCCCCGTTGTTTTCTTTGACCGTGTTCCCAATCTTCCTGAAGCATATGCAGTATCCTGCGATTTGAGAGACAGTTCAGTTAAACTGGTGGACTGGTTGGTGGACCACGGGCATACCCGTATCGGTTTTATCAAGGGGCCGGAAACAATGCTGGCATCGCAGGAGCGGCTGAGTGGTTACCTGGAGGCGTTGAAAAAAAATAATATTGCCGAAGTGCCGGAGTATATAGCGCAGACCAATCTTGAAAAGGAGCAAACGCAGGCGGCTATACAAAAACTGCTTTCACTTAAAGAAAGGCCAACGGCCATCATTGCCTTCAATGATTATATCACACTTGATGCAATCAAATTTTCCCGGCAACAGGGATTGAAGATCAACAAAGACATTTTCTTTGTGAGCTATGCCAACCTGCCGGTAACCAGTTATCTTGATGATCCCCCACTGGCGTCAGTGGAGCAATTCCCTTATGAGCAGGCAGAAACAGCTACGGGCATATTGCTGCAGTTGATCAACCAAAAGGAAGATGAAATAACGGAGAAAAAAGTGGTGATGAGCGGGAAGGTGGTAGCAAATACAGGGTATAGTGAATCTCAGCTATAAGCTTTTTTCGTACAGGGTCTATCTTCCTGAAATACACGCAAATAAATTCTTTAAAAAGGGCAAATTCTATTTTGCTGTTTTATTTTGCCAACCTATTTTTGCGCCGGAGAGATGGCAGAGTGGTCGATTGCGGCGGTCTTGAAAACCGTTGACTGTCAAAGGTCCGGGGGTTCGAATCCCTCTCTCTCCGCCAATCTTACTTCAGTTAAGTAAAGAGATAAAAAGAAAACCCGCAGGATCAATGATTTGCGGGTTTTTTGTTTCAGCAACTTACAGCTTCACACATCAGTTTACAGCCCATGTATGTGGAGTTAATCGAGGAGTTCGCTCCACTTTACAAAAGACTCCACAAAAACTACACAACAGATTATTATATAAACTCCTGATAACCAGATTTCCTATTTGTTTTAAATCTTTAGCGGGGTATGACAGATCAAAAAAATGAGTCCAAAATTTTGTTTTATTAAACAGTGTTCAATATATTTGCACTATCATTAAATTAACGATGGGTATAGCAGAGAGAAAACAGGAGGAAAAACAAGAAATGTACAAACGGATACTGAATGGTGCCCGTAAAATATTTCTTGAAAAGGGCTATGAACAAACAAGTATGCGCACTATTGCGAATGAAATTAACTATAGCCCTGGCTCAATCTATTTTTATTTCAAGGACAAAAGTGAAATCTTTCAT
>CBHEUU010000670.1:0-3002 GCA_965990355.1 uncultured Chitinophagaceae bacterium | reverse complement strand
CGGCAACTTTATTTTCAACGTTTCAAAATGGACACGGCCATGCTTCGTCAATTACTGACTGTTATGCAACCTGAATTCCGGAAGAGCCCTTACACAAAATCCGTCGAAACATTTCTGCGTGTAGGCGCACCATTAAAAGCCGGAAACCGGTTCAGGGATTTTGAAGCAATAGACTCGGCAGGCAATACACATCAGCTTTCCAGCTATCTCGGAAAATATGTATTACTGAATTTCTCTATTACCAATTGTGGCCCCTGTATTTTATCCAAAGACGAATTGAAAACTGCCACCAGCAAATACCAGAAAATACTGACACTGGTCGGTTTTAATGCAGACGCATCACGGAATACCTGGCTGAAAGGCATGCAGCGGGATCAGCCTGTATGGCCTGTCCTTTGGGATGGAAAAGGCGGCCATAGTGAAACCATTGTAAAATATGGGGTGGCAGGCTACCCTACTTTTGTTTTGATTGCCCCAGATGGAAAGATCATTCATAAATGGTCTGGCTATTCCGAAGGCAATATATTAGCCACCCTGGAAAAGAAACTGGCGTTATAAAATATCCCGTAAATTTCAGGAATGTACATTCATGTCTGTAGAATTGTATGGCTGGCGATATTCTTCATCCTTGCGGCAATACCTGCTCTGCCGCAAAATAAGGAAGAACAAAAAGGGTATTACCGTTTCAACATACTGTATTATCACCCAGACAGTTTCAATTACGAGAACAGCTATTATTTAAAGGAAAAGGATTTCTGGTCGTTTCAGTACCCTGAGTTCCGGGGATTTGCTGGTGGTATGATCGAAGACTCGAGCCGGCTTTTTGGTAAACTGAGTTCACCATCGGGTTTAGGGATCAGATTTAAAAAAGAGAAAAGTGGATCTTTTGGCTACCCGGTAAGAGTGCTGAGCAGGAAATATTCATCCTACAATGTACTGGATACTTCAGCAGTTTCCGTCATTGCCCTGGGCATCAATCCATCCAATGCAAGCCAGTATGAATACAGGCTTATTTTAAATGATCAGGTACCGGTCAAAGACTGGACTGATTTTTCCGGATTCCGGCAAGTACCGCAAACAGGATACAAATATGCTGTGCTTGGAGAATATATTTACCCCGGTAGTTATCTGCTGATTGAAATAAGAAATAAACAAACACAACTTGATGCAGGCAGTATGGTGATCAACTGGCCAAAAGACCCCGGCCTTTCCCTGTTACATACGAGGGTTTATTTTAAAGAAGACAATGCTATTGGCAGTAACGGTTATTTCGATGCCTCTTTATTACAAAAGCGCTACAGCTCCGGCAAGGATAGTATTAGCGGAGTATTACAGGACCTCCGCTTACCCGGAAACAAAGAGTACCTGAGTTTTATCGTTGATTTCAGGCAGGTGGAAATAACATTTCCCTATAAAGCAATATTGGAGAGAAAGCTAAACGATAAAACAGATACTGTTGAAATAAATTTTTACTTTAATGAACCGGAATTAAGAGTGGGCGGTGACCTGATCAGCCAGCCAGGAAAGTACCGGCTCCTCGTAGGTAATACCTATTTTTTTGAATCACCTGTATATGATAAATGGATTTTAAAAGTGCCTTTTGAAATCTTACGGCCATCGCTTTTTTCAAAAAAATGGACAATCCGGCAAGCCCTTCCTTATTTAGCCGCTGTAATTATTATTCTGATACTTCTGCTTTATACTTACAACAGAGTTAATAAACGGAAACTGGAGAGAATTGAACGGGATAAACAGGTGAAGCAATTACAACTGCGAAGCTTACAGCATCAGTTGAATCCACACTTCCTGTTTAATGCACTAAGCGCTATTCAGAACCTCGTTGGAAAAAAAGAACTGGAACCGGCATCCCGTTATCTTGACCGTTTTTCTTCGCTGACCCGAACTATACTGGCTACCAGCAGCCAGGAACTGATAAGCCTGGAAGATGAACTGCATATGCTGCAGGCTTACCTGGAAATGGAACAACTGCGTGTACCATTTGAGTTCAGTATCGACATAGAAGACGATATTAATGTGGCTAATACAGATATTCCCGGAATGCTTTTACAGCCTTTTGTAGAAAATGCCGTTAAGCATGGTGTAAGTGTGCGAAAAGAAGGAGGTTTGATCAGGGTAAGCATTCAGAAGGAAGCAGAAGGGCTTACTTTTACTGTACAGGATAATGGCCCTGGCATGCCGTCTTCGCAAAGGGAAACCAGCGGTGTGGGGCTTTCTATCGTTGCCCGCCGCGTGAAGTTGCTGAATGAGATGTATGGTGAATCGCTGATTGGCTACACTATTCATTCAGATGTTACCGGTACAGGAGTAGTCATCAGTTTGGAAAACTGGTTCAATTAAATTTATTATTAAGAATGGTTATCAGAACTGTTATTGTGGAAGATGAGATCAACAACCTGGAGCATTTGCAACGTTTGATCAATGCACATGTCCCCTATCTATCCGTGGTCGCGACGGCTGATAATGTTGCAGATGCTTATTCAGTCATTGGCCAGTATGATCCTGAATTGGTATTATTGGATATACAATTAAAAAATGAGACTGGCTTTGATCTGCTAATGCGTTTGCCCAAAATCAATTTCGAAATTGTTTTTATCACGGCGTATGACCAATACGGCATCCGGGCTATTAAATTTTCCGCGCTTGATTACCTGTTAAAACCTGTAACTCCGGAAGATTTACGGATAGCTGTTGACAAAGCTGTTTACCGGATCACGCAAAAAGAAAAAGATCAGAAGCTGGAAAACCTATTATCCTTTCTGGCCACCGGCAACCGCGATCAGCAAAAACTTGCTCTGCCTTTACAGGATGAAGTCCGTTATGAGCCTATTGTTTCAATTGTCCGCCTGGAAGCTTCCAATAATTACAGCTATGTAATACTCGAAAGCGGCGAAAAGCTGTTGGTATGTAAAACGCTTAAAGAGTTTGCCGGTGTGCTGGAGCCTTATGGTTTTATCCGCACCCACCAGTCACATCTCATTAAT
>CBHEUU010000669.1:0-3005 GCA_965990355.1 uncultured Chitinophagaceae bacterium | reverse complement strand
CCTATAGTAGCCCATCGCGGCGCCTGGAAAACAAAACAGTTGCCGGAGAATTCCATTGCCTCACTTAAAGAAGCCATTGCATTACGTTGCACAGGTTCCGAGTTTGACATACACCGCACGGCAGATGATTCACTGGTGATCAATCACGATCCCACTTTTTTCAAACTCCCGATAGAAAAAACGGATTATGCCACGCTTGCAAAAAACTATTTATCCAATGGCGAGAAATTACCAACGCTCCGGGAATACCTGCTGGCTGGATTGCAAAACAATACATCTACCCGTTTGATACTGGAAATAAAACCTTCCTCCATCAGCAAAGAACGCGGACAGGAAACAGCAGCACGGGTTGTAAAACTTGTGCAGGAATTGCGTGCTGAATCAATGTCGGCCTATATCAGTTTTGATTATGATATCCTGAAGAAAGTTCTTCAACTCGACCCCAAAGCACATACGCAATACCTTGAAGCCAACCAAACGCCTGACCAGGTAAAAGCAGATGGCATGGGTGGTATTGATTACCATTATTCAGCTTTCAATAAACATCCTGAATGGATAGAAAGTGCTAAGAAAAACGGACTTGTACTGAATGCCTGGACAGTGAATGATACAACTACAATGGATTGGTTGCTGAAGAATAAGTTTGATTTGATTACGACGAATGAGCCGGAATTGCTGATGGAGAGAGTAAAGCTGAACAAATAATTATTTACCAGTAACAATCCAATCGCTTATCCGATTTCTTTCCTGTTATATCTGATGCTTTCAATATAAAGGCCAGGTAACCCCCACCTCTCTGCATTTTCTTTTTTGAAAACAGGTTGGCCCAGTTATGCACTCCCAATAAAACAGGGCCTAATCTCACTGCTCCTCCAACCCATAATTGATTGGCACTATTGTATTGAATAGGTAGATAAAATCCTTTCTTTCTCGTTTCCCAACGCGGCGTCACGGTCAGCAAACTAAGATCTTTCACGTAGCGGCTATCAATCGGTAATAAAGATGCTACACCAATAGAAAGGTCTGCATTCACAAAGAATGCTTCATTGATGAACTTGTCTACATTTATTACGAGGCGAGCTGGATGAACAACTTTGAAATCACCAACATACCGTGCTGCGTTCTGATACAAAGAAACCAGGCTATCACGAAACTGACCAAACGAAGTTATGCTGCTGTCAAATTTCTGATCAAGTAAATCGTCTGTAATACCCGGCCGCAGATTACTTACACTGGTGCTATACTTGCCATGACGGTAAGCGGAATAACCAAGATCCAGGAGTGAAACACCTATCTTCCAGTCGTAATCAAAATAATTCTCGTCCCTTTCTTCATTTGTCCAGTAGTTGCGCTTGATCAGTAATTCCACTCCCATGTCGACAGAGAACCCGGTTTTTGTGCCGGAGGAAAAATTCCTGAAATTAGTATTGAAGTTTTTGGAATCATCCCATTGATCATAATTAGCAGAGTAAGAAAAATCCATCGCTGCACTGTTCACCTGGTAGGTATTGGGAAAGCTGCCTGTTTTGGTAAAAGAACCATTGTCAACTATAGCAAATGCGCCGGACAAGCCTTTGTTTATTTTCAATGTAGCTCCGCCATTCAACCGGAACCGGTCGTTGTCAATCACGGTTTGTCCATACGCTACATAAAATTCCGTCCAACTGCTGCTCACCATATCAAGGTTCATTTCCCGGTTGTTTTCATTCAGTACAAAGAAATCGCTGAAAGATCCGAGTGTATCAATGAAATTGTACTGACTGCTCCGCACTCTTGTGTATGATTTAAAATTAAGGCCAAGTGCAATAGCGCTTCTTTGATTTAATGCCAGCCGGAAATTGAGCAGGTTGAGATTAACATTCACATCCCCCTTTCTTTTATACTCCCCCGGGGAAATAGCATATTCAGAGTTGGCAGGGTTGGTGAGCAAAGAGTAGTTGCGGATATCAACAATATTGGTAGTGTGCCTGTCCTGCACACCAAGAATTGTAAGGTCCCATTTTAAAGGTGAGTTAACAATAGCAGCGGGGTTGTTATGCATGCTTAGGGAACCAATATAATAGGTGCCATTCATAGCATTGTAATACTGGGCTTTTCCCAGCAAAGAGAAACCTAGCATGCATAATATGGCTGTCAGTTTTTTCATAAAAAAAGACCCTGGGTCCAAGGTCTTTTATAGGTGTTTGTAAAATTAGGTCTTTATTCAATGCAGGGCCCGCCTTTTGCGATTGGAAAGAGGGTTTATTTATTTTGTTGTTTCAGTTAAAATAAACAAAAAGAAATTACATATTGTCTGCTTATTGCTTAACTTTTGGTTCCATGTCCCCTTCTTCCTGCTGTTTACCGAGATAAGTAGGCAGGTCCATTCCAGCCATATTAAAAATATCTTTCAGCGGTGGTACGGACCTGTAAAGTCCGCTCATAAAATTGGCAGTGGAATTTTTACCATCTCCCTGTTGACCACCATCCCACACAGTCACTTTATCGATCTTGATATTTTTGATGGCTTCGGTTTGCAGCTTCACGAGTTCTGGTAATTTATCTGCTATTAACAACAGCACAGCATCTTTAGGACTGTCGCCTGCAGCTTTTACAATGCGATCAAGGCCTTCTGCCTGTTTGGTCAGTATTTCATACATACCACGCGCTTCAGCTTCCAGTTTAGCAAAAATTGCATCCGCTTCACCTTTTGCTTTTTCCCTTACCTGCTCGGCAGCTGCCTGTGCTTCCAGTATCAGTTTTTGCTTTTGGATTTCAGCACCTACTACGATGGTTGCATTCTGTGCAGCACGGTCTCTTTCTGCACGGGCCTGTTCCGCTTTCTGCTCAGCCAGGTAAGCTTCTTCCAATGCTTTTGCTGATTGCACTTTTTCCGCAGCAGTCGCTTTCTTCAATGCTTCTGCTTCCCGTTCGCGTCTTTGAGAATCGGAAGCAGCGATCTGGATCTTGGATTGGTTTTCGCCCTGCACTGCAATAGCATTGGCTTCTGCCATTTTCACCCTTGT